>JANOBN010000502.1:0-7643 GCA_031411675.1 Bacteroidota bacterium
GCAGCAGGGGATTGTTACGTCCCGTGAAAAACGGGACTCACAATGACGGGAATGTAGCAGCAGTTTAAATTGAGGTTATCAAAGTGTTGCAAACGAGGACGAGTTTTTTGTGGCTAAAGTATTCTACTCAGGATTTCTTCCAGGTTTTATATATATCCTGTTGCTTCGGACGATCAGCCGGTATTGAGCGAAGCGGTTCACATTCTTTCAAAGTTTGATATAACTCTGCCGGTAACTGCTGATAAAGTGCTGTTCCTTTGGTTTTCCAGGCCAGCATATCGTCCGTTACCTCTTTAATAATTTTTGCCGGGTTACCCACCACAATTTTTCTGTCAGGAATTATCATACCCTCCGGAATAAAAGTAAGTGCACCAATGATGGAATTATCACCGATAACAACATTGTCCATCACTACTGCATTCATACCCACCAATACATTGCGACCTACTTCAGCGCCATGTATCACAGCACCATGACCAATATGCGCTGCCTCTTTCAATAAAACTGCAACTCCCGGAAACATATGAATAGTGCAGTTTTCCTGAACATTGCAGCCATCTTCAATAATTATAGCACCCCAGTCGCCTCGCAAAGCTGCACCCGGACCGATATAAACATTCTTTCCGATAACTACATTTCCTGTAACACATGCCTGAGGATGTATGAAGGAGGATTCATGCACTACGGGACGATAACCGTTAAATTCGTAAATCACGTTTATAATTAAGGTTTATATATATAATTTATTCTAAACTTTTTCAATAATTACTGCATAGCCCTGCCCTACTCCAATACACATAGTTACCAGTGCATATTTTTTATTTTGTTCCTGCAGTTCAATGGCAGCCGAATTTAATAATCGGGCGCCGCTCATACCTAAAGGATGTCCTAATGCAATGGAACCTCCGTTAGGATTAACACGTGGATCATTATCGTCAACTCCCCAACTCCTTAAACATGCCAGACACTGTGCTGCAAATGCTTCATTCAATTCAATGAGGTCAATATCTTTAAATTGCAATCCTGCTTTCTTTAAGGCTTTGTTTGCTGCTTCTACAGGACCAACACCCATAATTCTCGGTTCCACTCCGGCAACACCGGAAGAAACAATGCGTGCCAATGGTTTTAATGCATATTTTTTAATTGCATTATCGCCGGCCAATAATATTGCTGCAGCACCATCATTGAGTCCGGATGCATTGCCTGCAGTTACCGTTCCTTCTTTACTAAAGGAAGGCTTCAGTTTTGCTAAACCCTCCAATGTAGTTGAAGGTTTCATAAACTCATCTACAGAAATATTTAAAGGATCGCCTTTTTTTTGTGAAACAGGAACTGCAACAATTTCCTTTGCAAAACGACCTTTCTCAAATGCAGCTTTTGCTTTCATCTGTGAACGGTATGCAAAAAGATCCTGATCTTCTCTTGAGATATGATCGCGGACAGAAAGATTTTCTGCTGTTTCACCCATGGCATCTGTACCATATTTTTCTTTCAGCACCGGATTTATAAATCTCCAGCCGAATGAGGAATCAAACATTTGTGCATCTCTTCCATAAGGAATAGTTGTTTTTGATATTACCCATGGACCACGTGTCATGTTCTCTACTCCGCCGGCAATCATTAATTCTGCATCACCGGTTATAATTGTGCGTGCAGCAGCCATGGCAGCAGATAATCCGGAAGCACACAACCTATTAATTGTTTCACCGGGAACAGAGACCGGCAATCCTGCAATCAGCAATGACATTCGAGCTACATTGCGATTATCTTCACCGGCCTGATTGGCACAACCCAGCAAAACATCATCAATTGCGTTTACATCCATTGTTGGATTCCTGGCTACTAACTCACGAATCACCAGTGCAGCCAGATCATCAGGACGTACGGATGCCAGTGCACCACCAAAGTTTCCAATCGGCGTTCGTACTCCTGAAATTATATATGCATTATTCATTTACCTGATATTTTATCTAAACCGTTATATATATAACTGATTTTCCTTTTTTACTATCAATAATTTACTAAAACCATTCTTTTGAAGTTCTGTAAACAGTGCCTTTAAAAAAAGCCACTTTCTCATCGTATTGATTACTGACTTCTATTAAATAAACTCCTGTTTTATGCGTTAAACTAAACTCTTTTGCTTCACAGGTAAGTATATCCTCCACCTTAACCGCTACAGGAAATGAAATAGAACACTCTAATGCAACACTCAGGCGACCATAAGCATTTGCTGCAAAAGCCAGCGCACTGTCAGCGAGTGAAAATGCAATGCCACCATGTGCAATGCCAAATCCATTAACCATCTCCCCTCTTATCTTCATCCGAAGTATGCAATGCCCCTGTTCAATTAGTATCGGTTCAATACCCAGCCACTGACTAAACTTATCCTCACCAAGCATTTTATCTACCACACGTCCGGCAAGTTCATTATCTTTTTGATGCTTATCCATTGTAGAAAGATTTTTTTTCAATTGCCATACTCTTTAACAATACAGAGGGGCGATATCGTTCTTCCCCATATATTTCTTTTAAGTCATTTAAAAATGTAACCACATTTGCAGCGCCTAACTCATCGCACCATTTTAATAACCCTTTAGGATAATTTACCCCTTTCGTCATTGCCATATCAATATCATCACGGGTAGCAATGCCATAATAAACTGCATCAGCGGCTTCATTAATCAACATGCAGAGGATACGATTGAATATATATCTGGCACTAACTTCATCAATTTCAGCAATAGGCAATGCTGCCCCTTCTGCATAATTGTAATAACCTTTCCCGGTTTTTTTTCCAAGTAGCCCGGCTTCCGTCATTCGCTTTTGGGTTAATGAAGGTTTATATCGTGCATCATGGTACATCTGCTTCCATACTGTTTCCGTAACAGCATAATTAATATCGTTTCCTATAAGGTCCATCAATTCAAATGGTCCCATTTTAAAACCACCGATTTGTTTCATCGCCTGATCAATCTCCGGAATTCCGGCTATTTGTTCATCATAAATGCGCAATGCTTCGCCATAAAAAGGACGTGCAATTCTATTCACAATAAAGCCGGGGGTGTCTTTTGCTATTACTGTAACCTTACCCCATGAATCTATTATGCTTCGTGCTGTTGCTGTTGTATTTTCATTCGTTAGTAAGCC
Source organism: Bacteroidota bacterium (assembly GCA_031411675.1). Taxonomy (GTDB): domain Bacteria; phylum Bacteroidota; class Bacteroidia; order AKYH767-A; family OLB10; genus JANOXC01. The sequence continues at coordinate 3,151 of JANOBN010000502.1, forward strand.
GGGAATTATTTCTACCAATGGCATTACAGGAGCCGGATTAAAAAAATGAATACCAACCACGCGACTTTGTATTTTACACGAACCGGCAATGGAAGTTACGGATAACGATGAAGTGTTGGAAGCAAGAATGCAGGTTTTACTTACAATATCTTCCATATCGCTAAAAAGTTTTTGCTTTACGGCAAGATCTTCAATAATAGCTTCAATGATCAACTCACAATCTGCAAAATCAGTTAAGTAACTTGCATATTTAATTCGGCTTTCTGTCAATGCTGCTTCATCGGCAGTTATTTTTTGCTTTGCTACTAATTTTTCAAGAGTTGCAGAAAGATTTCTTTTTGCTCTGAGTAATGCTTCGTTATTATCATCAAACAACACAACATCACAACCGGCAGTTGCTGCAACCTGTGCTATACCTGTTCCCATTGCACCGGTACCTACAATTCCAATTTTCATTTGCTTCATATATATACTTTATCGAGCCTGTTATTTTCCTGTAAACACCGGTTTTCTTTTTTCGAGAAATGCATTAACACCTTCCCGATAATCATCCGTTGCTGCAGCAATAATCTGAAGGTTTCCTTCCTCTTCCAGTTGTTCAGAATAACTGTTTGTAAAACTGCTGTTAAGAAGGCGTTTTGTAAGACCCAGTCCTATGGTAGGCATAGCTGCTAAACGTGTGGCCATCTCCATACCTTTAGCCTGTAATTCATCATCATTACAATACTGAGAAATCAATCCCCATGCAAGTGCATCTTCCGCATTTAATTTGTCGCCTGTCATCATCAATGCTGTTGCACGTTGAAGACCAATTAATCGTGGCAAAATAAAAGTTCCTCCACTATCCGGTATTAATCCGATTTTACTGAATGCCTGAATAAAAGTAGCAGAACGTGCGGCGATAACAATGTCGCATGCTAAGGCAATATTTGCACCGGCTCCGGCAGCAACACCATTCACACCGCAAATTATTGGCTTTTCAATTGATCTTATTCTTTTAATAATCGGGTTATAATGTTCAAAAACGATCTTTTCAATTCCGGGACCATTTTCCTCAATTGCTTCACTTAAATCCTGACCGGCACAAAATGCTTTTCCCTCACCGGTAATATAGATGGCGCGAACTTCACTATCCATTGCTGCATCATCCAGCTTGTTTTGTAATTCCATTGCCATTTCGCGGTTAAAGCTGTTAAACTTTTCCGGACGGTTAAGACGAATTACTGCCACTGACCCTGTTCTTTCACAAATTAATATTGACATAGATGGTGTTTATGGATGCAAAGTAAATGAAAAACAGCAGGGCAATTGGTAAAATTTAAGCCCCGTTTTAAAGAAGTATTTTGAAGGCAGGGTATGAAAACGATTAATCAACTGCAGGAAAAAGAAGCTGCTAATTAGTGATAAGTATCTCTCAGTGACATTTAAAATGCTCGAAGGGCTGATGACAGCCATCGCAATAATAAAGGGCTTTGCAGGCTGTTGACCCAAACTGACTGGTAAGCTTTGTGTTTTCTGATTTACAAAACGGACAACTTACTTTAGTTTTTAAAGTAGCGAATGGCAGTAACTGATCAGATGACCTGCCAACCGGTGGTGCAATACCATAAGCTTCCAGTTTTGCTTTTGTTTCTTCACTCAGCCAGTCGGTAGTCCAAGCCGGCTTATATACCATCTTTACCTTTACTGAATTAATACCTTCTTTTGATAACGTACTTTTTATATCATCTTCCATTGCCTTCAATGCCGGACAACCGCTGTATGTTGGTGTCATAGTAATCACCACATCTGCATCAGTGAACTCCACATTCCTTACTACACCCAACTCCACAATACTAATGGCGGGCACTTCAGGATCAGGAATTGAATGAAGTAACTTCCAGATTTGGTCAATAGAAAGTGTCGTATTCATACTAATTTACCAGGAAGTGCCAGGGTATGCGCGGGGTAAAAATTGCATTTCGGCTAAAAGGAAACCTAAATGTTCGGTATGATTTCCTTTAATGCCACCCTTTGATTGATAGGTGTTCATTTCGGGTTTCTTAAGTGTTGCCTTATAGAGTATTTCCTCCACCATTGTCATCCATTCTTTTTTTAATGAGGAAAGATCCGGTGCGATTCCGCTTTTAATTAATGCAGTATCCACTTCATCAGTTTCAAACAACTCTTCGGTATACATCCACAATTCTTCCAATGCTGTCTGTGCTTTTTCATGACTCTCTGCAGTGCCGTCACCTAAACGGATAATCCACTGACTCGAGTGGCGGAGATGATAAGTAACTTCTTTCAAGGATTTTTCTGCCAGTCCGCTTAAAGTTTCATCCTTACTTTTTGTTAATGCTTTAAAATGCAAATAAGCCATAGCGCTGAAAAGAAAAGACCGCATCATAGTTACTGCAAAGTCGCCGTTTGGTATTTCGGTTAGCATTCTATTTCTGAATTCACGTGCATCACGGTGATAAGCCAGATCGTCTTCCGTTCGTCCTTTTCCTTCCAATGTTGCAGCATATCCTAAAAATCCACGTGCCTGTCCGATAAGATCAAGTGCCATATTACTCATGGCAATATCTTCTTCCAAAATTGGCCCGTGACCACACCATTCAGAAAGACGATGACCCAGAATGAGTCCGTTGTCGCCTAAACGAAGGCAATATTCTTTTATTAATTCCTTTTCTTCCATATAACTATTTATGTGAATGGCCCTTTGCAATGCTTCCCTTTTTCAGGGTGAATTACATTCCTTATACTTTTAACTGATCTGTTTAATTCCGGCCGGAGTTTTATAATAGTTCGGCATACGGTAGATTTTATCGTTTGCAGGATCAAAAAATGGTCCTGCATCTTCCGGTGAAGAAGCAACAATTGCTGTTGCGGGAACCACCCAAATGCTGATGGCCTCATTACGACGGCTATACACATCACGGGCATTTTGCAGTGCTAATTCAGCATCGGCTGCATGCACACTACCGGCATGTTCATGAGGTTCACCATCTTTTTTCTGAGTAAAAACCTCCCAGACAGGCATCGATTCATTGCTCATTTTTATCACTCTAGATTTGTTGCAAATGTAGGCTTTTCAAAAAACAGGTTGATGACGGTAATTAGGACTTTTGATTTAAATATATGATGATCATCAGTAGGCCTGAATAAATTCCTTTGGATGACAGCTCCTGCCTAACATTTCATTGATACTTTAAAAAGAGTAAAGGATGATTTATCAGTTGACTTTTTCGACTAGCCATAACAAAGAAAATAAAACCTGTTTGGTAGTATTAGCAGATTAAAATCAATCTTTTTATCGGACTAGCAATACATGAATCATAACTTTAGAAAAAGATGTTCAAGTACTTAACAATCAATTAATTGAATAGTTATAGCTTAACTTATAGATTAATTATATTTTGCTGCATAAGCTGCTGCCGCTTCCCTTACCCATTGTCCTTTTTCATGGGCATCATTTCTCTGTTTCATCCTTTGTTTATTACAAGGTCCGTTACCACTAACCACCTCATTAAACTCTTCCCAGTTAATTGGGCCGAAATCATAATGCTTGGTTTCCGGATTAAATTTCAACTGATCATCAGGAAGCTTTAATCCAATTGCTTCTGCCTGTGGAACGGTTCTGTCGATGAAGCGTTGACGCAATTCATCATTCGAATAAAGCTTCACTTTCCATCGCATTAAATCTGCAGTATTCGGTGAATCTTTATCACCGGGACCGAACATCATTAATGCAGGCCACCACCAGCGATTGATAGAATCCTGTGCCATCTTTTGTTGTTCGGGAGTTCCATTCATCAGGATTGCCATGATCTGGTACCCTTGCTTATGATGGAAATTTTCTTCTTTGCATATCCTTACCATTGCTCTTGCATAAGGCCCATAAGAGCATTTTGCGAGGGCTGTTTGATTAACAATTGCAGCACCATCCACCAGCCATCCAATAGCTCCGATATCAGCCCAGCTTAGGGTCGGGTAATTGAAAATACTGGAATACTTTGCTTTGCCACTCAACAACTGATCATTCATCTCTGCACGATCCATACCCAGTGTTTCTGCACCGCTATAAATATATAAACCATGGCCCGCTTCATCCTGCACTTTTGCTATCAATGAAACTTTACGGGCAAGACTTGGGGCGCGCGTGATCCAGTTGCCTTCGGGTAACATCCCTACAATCTCTGAATGGGCATGCTGACTCATCATTCGAAGCAATTGTTTCCTGTACTTTTCCGGCATCCAATCTTTAGGCTCAATAACGCGGCCGGAAGCAATTTTTTTCTCAAAAGCCTGATCTTGTTCAATTACCTGAAGTTCTGTCATAAATTCTGATTAATGTATTGGCAAAAATACGCAATTGCCTCTTCTGAAAAGGCAAAAAAGAGGCAATTATTACCAATTAATAATTGAAACTTTCAACTCTGTGATTCGTATTAAATAAATTACAGGTATCCGTCCGACAAAGGCAATTGCCTATATTTGCAGCTATGAAC
>JANOBN010000503.1:0-4980 GCA_031411675.1 Bacteroidota bacterium
ATTGACCCGTTGTTTCAAATGGTATGGTGTTCTTATACTAACATCCTCGGAGCAAACAACAATATTAATTACTGCTTTAGCAATGCAATGGATATTGCCGGTAATGTTTACTTAACCGGAATGGTGGATAATACATTTCCTATCACACCCGGTGCATATTCAGGTCCCGGAAATATTCAGCCGGAAATATTTGTTGCAAAATTTTCAAGTGATGGCACCACACTTTTATACTGGACTTATTTACCAGGAAATTCATCAGAGCATGGTACAGGCATTGCCGCTGATAGTTTGGGAAGATGTTACGTTACCGGAGTAGTTGATTTAAATATTACAGGCATCACTAATTTCCCTTCTACCCCCAATGCCTATCAGCCTGTTCACAGCTCGGGTTCGGATGCATTTTTATCTGTTCTTAGTCCTACAGGCTCTTCGTTATTGTATTCATCTTTTCTCGGTGGGACAGGAAGTGAAACAGGATATGGAATTGCATTAGGAAATACAGGCACTGCCTATATTACCGGAAGCACATCTGGACAAAACTATCCTGTTGTTAACTCTACTGCATTTCCCACTGGAAGTGTTGATATGTTCGTTGCAAAGTTTGACATTAATCAAAGCGGGATAAACAGTTTGATTTATTCTGCGCGCATTGGCGCTGGATCATTTAATAATGTAGATGGAAGAAGCATTGCAGTGAATAGCGCAGGCAATGCATTTTTAACAGGAAAAATTTATAGCAGTTCAAGCACTACCTCCTTTCCTCTAACACCCGGTGCATACAATTCTGTTTTTAATTCGGGGCAAGATAATGCAATGTGCTTTGTCACAAAGTTAAGCGCCACTATTCCCGTATCGCTTACCTACTCTACTTACTTAGCACCGGGGATTGCAAGTGCAATAGCGGTGGACCCTGTAACAGATGATGCATTTATTGTAGGTACCACTTTTACGTTTGCTTTTCCTGTTACTGCCGGTGCATTACAACCCGTTCATGCGGGAGTGGGGGCACCGATGCTTTTGCAATGCGATTAAATGCAACAGGTACTGCGCTCGTTTATTCAACTTTTATAGGAGGAAACTTATATGATAAGGGAACAGGTGTTGCAGTTAATTCTGCGGGAGAGGCTTATGCAGTTGGAATTGCACAAGCACAATTTCCAACCTCTGCCGGTTCCTTTCAACCTAACAATGCAGGCTCTGAAGATTTCTTTATTGTAAATATAAATGCATCAGGAACCGGTTATGCTTGCGGAGGCTCAACCTATGTGGGTGGAAGCGATGAAGATTATACAGGATATTTTTATGATTATCCTGCCCCTCATGTTTCTATAAGAGATAATGGCGGTAATAACGATACAATTCTAGTTAGTGCAACATCTCACTCGCAGGATTTTCCGACCACACCGGGAGTATATGGTCCGGTTAAAGTAAATGGCATTGCAGACCAACCTGTTTTTTTTAAAATGAGTTGTCAGACAAATGCAGTAGCACCGGTTGCAAATTTCAATTCGGCTGCTGTTGTTACCTGTAATAATGTTAACATTAATTTTAATGATTCTACTACAAACAATCCAACATCATGGCAATGGTATTTTCCGGGAGCTGTACCAGCTACTTCCAATTTGCAAAATCCCACAGGGATAAATTATACGGTCAATGGTTCATATACTATAAGCTTAGTTGCATGTAATAGTGTAGGGTGCGATTCTGTTTCGCAAAATGTTCAGGTTACTATTCCGCAAAATTTTTCTGTTAATCTGGGCAATGATACCACCATCTGTAATGGAAGTTCCATTACATTGTCAGCAACACAGGGCTTTACAAATTATGTCTGGCAATTAAACGGTAACCCTGTTGGAAATAATCTTTCAACCATTAATGCATCGCAGCCGGGTATTTACAGTGTTTTAATAACGGATTCTTCAGGATGCACCGGAACTGATACTATGGGACTAATAGTGAGTATTCCTGTTGTAACTCTTGGACAGGATATTATAATCTGTAAAAACGATTCTAACTTCATCACTGCTACATCAGGACTCTCTACCTATCAATGGTTTTTAAACGGAAATCTCATTGCTACAACTGCAAATACAATTTATACAAGTCTTCAGGGGAGCTATTCAGTATTAGTAACTGACAGCATTGGATGCACAGCATCAGATAGCTTGTTGATTAATGTCAGTGATCCGGTAGTTATGCTTGGGGCGGATATAATTTTATGTAACAACGATTCGCAATTAATATCAGCAAACGCAGGATATCCCGGTTACCAATGGTCAATCAATGGAAATAGTATTCCTGCTACAACAAATACTATTTATGCAAATCAGCAGGGTGTTTACATTGTAACAGTAACAGACAGCATCGGTTGTATGAATACTGATACTTTAATTGCAACTGCAAGCAATGTCAGCTTAAGCCTTATGGATGATACAACATTCTGTGAAGGCAAAAGCGTAACAATTGATGCGGGAACCAGCTTTGCAGGTTATCAATGGCAATTGAATGGTAATACGATTTCAACAACCAACGATGTAACTATTAATCAAACCGGAAACTATTTTCTCACAGTAAGTAATGTATCAGGATGTATGATTACTGACAGCGTCACCATTCAGATAAATACTTTGCCAATAGTGCAAACAATAAGTAATGCAACGGTTTGCAAAGGCGATTCAATCGCACTTACCACAACAGGAGCAGTAAATTATTTATGGAGTCCGTCAACTTTTTTGTCATCAACAATTGTTTCAAACCCCATAAGTACACCCGGCAATAATATTTCATATACGGTTACAGGAATTGATACCAACGGATGTATTAATTCTGATACAGTTTCCATTCAGATAGAAGAAGTGCCGGAAGCAGATTTCACCTATCAACTTCAATTTAGCTGCAATGGCATTGAATTAAAAACGGAGAACAAAAGCCTGAACGCAACACAATATCTATGGATTTTTGGTGATGGAAACAGCTCTGATGAAATAAATCCCATCCACAATTACTCAACATTACAAAATCAAACTTTACAATTAATTGCATCAAACGGAATTTGTGCAGATACTTTGCGAATCGTAAACCTTTCTTTTCAAATTCCTGAATTTGAATCCGTGCCAAATGTATTTACACCCAATGCTGACAGAATAAATGATTGCTTCCAAGTAAATGGGATTCAACTTTTATCAGATTGTTTTTCAATGGATGTATATAACCGTTGGGGAAGTCTGGTTTACAAATCAACCAGTAAAAGCAAATGCTGGGATGGAAAAAATAACGATGGAGATGCAGTAACTGAGGGTGTTTATTTTTATGTAATTTCTATAAAGGATGAAATGTTTAACGGTGCTGTTCAACTGTTTCGTTAAAAATTAAAATAAATAAATTAGACACTTTATATTTATTTCTGCAAAATAAAATCGAATGAATATTTGCAAATCGTTAAACTGATTAAAAATTACAAAATGAAAAATATACTGTTCACACTACTGTTGTTAAATTGTTCTTTACAGCTTGCAAAAGCACAAGCCCCTGCAAAATTGTGGGACTCGTTTTTTAACGGTGCACTTACCGGAAAAGATGAATCAAACGATGTACTTACCGATGCAAATGGAAATGTATTTGTAACAGGCACAAGTTTTCAAACTTTTAACGGTGGTAATTTTACAACGGTAAAATACGATGCAAGCGGCTCACAACTTTGGGCTGACCATTATTCAAATACGCAAGCATCGTATAAGAATTATGGCAAAATATTAGTGATGGATAAATGGCAAAATGTGTATGCAGTGGGCACAACAGCTTTGCATGATGGCGACCTTGCAGTTTGCAAATACAACAAGACAGGAAAAATTTGGAGTAAAAATTACGAACCGTATTGGTTCAGTACTTATGACGATTATGGTATTGACATCGATGTAGATTCATCTGGTAATTTTTATGCCATTGCAAGAGTTACTTCTCCTTCCGGAAATTTGTTTGACATGTATACAATTAAGTGTGACAGTGGTGGAACAAAAATATGGGATAGCAATTACAACCGGCGCAAGTGCAGATGATTACCCGGTGGCGATTGATGTTGCGCCCGGTGGAAGTGCCTATACCCTCTTACAATCATTCAATTTTTTTGGTACAGCAACACAAGATATTACTACACTCCAGTTTTTAAGTGGAGGAGTTCAAAATTGGTTTTCTAAATATAATGGACCTGGCAACGGGTATGATTACCCAACCTCATTAAAAATTGATGCAGCCGAAAATCAATATTTATGCGGAACTGTTGATGCAGGCCCAAACAACGACATGGTTACAGTCAAACAAAATATATATGGTACACGACTGTGGGTAACAACTTACAACGGAACAGCTAATGGAAACGATACAGCCATATCAACAACATGGTTGCCCAACGGCTTTGTAGTAGTAACAGGAAAAACAAAAGAGCTGCTAAATGGGACAACTCTCGATGCTTTTGTAACAATGGTGATTGACAGCGGAATAATTGTTTGGACACAAAAATTTTACGGAACAGATAGCTTGGGTGCAGCACCTTCGCAAATGACTACGGATTCACAAGGCAATATTTACATCTGTAGTTCTGAAAACTTACTTGGCGGAACAAAAAACGGATGTATCATAAAATATGACAGCAATGGCAATTTGCTTTGGAATATTTCTTATGATGCAGGTGTAAATCTTAACGATAAATTTAATTCTATTACATTAGACAATAACAATGATATTATTGTAACAGGACAAACATTCTCCACCGCCACCAATGCAAATTATGTCACCGTAAAATATGGCAATAGCACAACAGGTATAAACGAAAGTAGTTTTAGCTTAAACATAAACATCTATCCCAACCCTGCAAATACTTCTGCAACCATTCTATTCAATTTAATAAAAGCAGAAAACATTTCCATTTCAATAGTTGATATGCTTATCAGAGAAATATAAAATACTACAACAAATATTTTC
>JANOBN010000504.1:0-1598 GCA_031411675.1 Bacteroidota bacterium
CAACATTAGGAAGTGTTACTACAACAGCTGTAGGTTCTTATGTTTGGCCTTTGCCTTACGGAACAGGATTTACGTATACTACAAATCAAATAGGTCTTACTAATATAGTAGGCTGTAATTTAGCTACGTTGAACTTAACAATTGTTTCTACTGTTCCTACTGTAAATACCTTTACTGTAGGAGCTTCATGTGGAGCTACAATCAGTGGATTGAATGTAACGATAAACACGCCTCCTGTAACTGGAGCTACAAGTTATACTTTTAGATTAACCAATCTAGATACTATGGCACCTTCACAGTTAATTGTTAGACCAGTTAATTCATTTGCATTATCTAATTTCCCTGGAATTACATTAGGAACTAATTATCAAATAGAAGTGCAAGTTAATGCAGGTCCATTTGGTCTTCCATGTATCGTTAAAACACCTGCACCAACGTCAACAATAGGATCACAATGTGGCACTACTGTAACCTCAATGACGCAATATGTTTATAGTACAGCACCTGCAAGTGTAACAGGATATAGATTTAGAGTTACGAATTTGACTTCTAATTTAAATGCTATTGTAGATTCATCTTTAAACAGATTTAGTTTTAGTCAAGTTCCAACGCCAATTAGAGCATTTGGTACAACTTACCTTGTAGAGGTTGCGTTAAGAAATACAGATGGTTCTTATTTACCATATAGTATTGGATGTAACATTTCTACGCCTGCATTTCCAACAACTACAATTAAACCACTTCAATGTGGCTTAACTACACCGACAGCTTATACTACTAACTTAGAAGCTGTAATTGTTGCGGGAGCTACTGAATATAGATTTAGATTGAGTAGTGCTGTACCAGCTTACAGTGCAACTGTAACTAAGTTTATCAACAAAGTAACATTAGCAGAATTTGTAGGTTTAGCACCAGGAATAACGTATACTGTTGAAGTAGCACTTAAAATTGATGGTACATTCGGACCTTACGGAGCACCATGTAGTGTAACTACACCAGGAGCAACGAAAGTTGCACCAGTTGTTTCAAATGAATTCAAAGCAATCGCTTTCCCTAATCCATTTGCTGAAAACTTTATGTTAGATGTTAAAACATCATCAGAAAGTACAGTTCAAATTAGAGTTTACGATATGTTAGGAAAACAAATTGACAACAGAAATGTTGAAGTGTCAGATATAGAAAGCCTACAAGTAGGTGCTAATTATCCATCAGGAGTTTACAATGTAATTGTATCTCAAGGTGAAAACACACAAACATTAAGAGTGATTAAAAGATAGTTGTAACAAACTAGATATATCAAAAAAACAAACCCCTTCGTTTTTCGAAGGGGTTTATCTTTATTATCAAATCTAAATTCAAAAAAAAAGTATTTTCCTGAATTAAAATAACATTAAAATGCATTTGAATTTACTATGATCAAAATAAATAAAACGTTACAATAATAAACACTTTACCAAATAATATTCTTAAAATATTAATTTCATACTTATCATTTTCTTTCAATTATCTTTAAACAAATTGATGCCTTTTTCTCTTTTGTATTGACTTAATGATAGTATATTTCATTTACTTGCTTTAATTACATTAACAATTTATAT
>JANOBN010000505.1:0-5186 GCA_031411675.1 Bacteroidota bacterium
GTTTTAATGAAATATTTTTTTTCTTACCGTCTACAGCCATATAACCATTGCTAAATGAAACAGTATGTATTCCACTATTATAATTACCCTGTAGTTGATGTGGTTCTATTACTGCGACAGCCTCTTCGGAATAAGAATCGATAGTAAGTTCTTTCACTTCATTGATTACTATTCTTCCACCATAAGTTTTACTGCTGTCCTGTGAAGGACGGTATAATTTGTTATTGTGAATAAACAGGTTCCCGGCTGGTCTTGAATTGCTGACATCGCATTTAACCGGGTTCATTTTGTGTTCCTGCCATGCACCTTCAATCTCATCCGCAAAATATATATATAATCGCAAATCAGCACTCTTGTCTTTCTTTCGTGTGCCAAACAACCACCATTTCCCTTCTCTAAATAGCAGGGTAGGGTCAACGATATCAATATTTGGAATGATTACTTTTTTATCAATAGCCTTATTGTTTGCATCTAATTCATACAATGATAACTCATTGGCTGATGCATTCTCCGGCAGTATGTATTTTTTATTCTTGTTTTCGATAATAAAAGGGTAGCTTAAATGGGTGTTTTTCTCAATGATGGTGGTATACGAAGAAAAGCCATTTTTGTTATAGGGCACAGAGCAGATAATACCTCTGGTGGTTTTAGCTGAAAAATGCTCAAAAAACACTTGTATGCCCTCTCCTGATGAAGTAATAAAAGAATCTGCATTAAATGATCTGCCTTTTTCTTCTTTCATCCAGTCTATTTTGATGGAAGAAGGTGCATTAAGCAGTTCCTCAGGTAAAATTTTTGCAACGCCGATGTTCCAGCTATGAAAATAAAAAAGTTGCTCAAACCGATGATTTAAAAGTGATGCCAGGACTTTCGATTTTAATGCAATAGTATTGATTTTAATTTCGTCCGGGAGTTGCATTTTTTTTACCGGAAATTTTTTTTTTCGTAATAGATATTCACTTAATAAACATCCGGCTTGTTCCGTCATCGATTGCAATTGAAGGCGGATAGAATGTCTGGCTGTACGAAATAATCCTTCAGTATGTACTTCAACGCTTTTCTGGTCGGAATCAGCAATTAATTTAATTTCTGTAACCGGATTAGCCTCCTGTAATGGCATCAACAATGAAGCATAAGCATTCAGCAAAAAATCGAAATGAATAATAATAATATCTTTTTTTAAGGCAGCAGATTGCGGCAACCTTTCGGAAGTAAAATTTATATAAAGGTCAGGGACGATAGTGTCGTCCTGTTTTAAAAACAAGAGGGTACCTGTATTTACCTTTGGCAGGTACTTCTGAATAAGCGGATGAATAGGCTTTTTTGCAGAAACAGGTACCAGAATCATCTCTGACTCATTGATTTCCCGGAATTTTATTAGCCATTGCGCCTGCCAGCTTTCAAGATGATTTCCTGAACATATGATACCTATTGTCACAGATGTAAGTTGGATTTATCAGCCTTTAAGCCTTATTTTCGCATGATAAAAGTAACATTTAATCAAACCTCAGGTATATATCTGCTTCTTAGTTGTAAGCAACAAAATGTTAATTGATGTCACTTAGCCGCGAAAAACTGTCGTTATATCTTAAGATGAAGCTTATGCCTCTGGCCTGGCGCTTTACGGCTCCTGCTCAGCCGGAGAAATGGATTTTTATTGTGGGCTGCTACAATTCCGGCACTACTTTACTTCATAAGTTGTTGGCACAGCACCCGCTGGTGGGCAGTTTGCCCAATGAAGGACAGTTTTTTAATAATGTACTTCCATATGGTCGTCAATTCGGACTCCCCCGTTTATGGGCGCTAAAACCTGATTTGTTTCATCTTAAAGAAACAGCAGAAGGCTATGATGTGGACCGGTTAAAGCGTCAATGGACCTGGTTTTATAATCATTCCTACCGGCCCCTTCTTATTGAAAAGACCATACTTAACATGGCCCGCACCCGTTGGTTACAACAGCATTTCCCGAACAGTTACTTTATTGCTATTTATCGCAGTGGTTATGCTGTTGCTGAGGGAATTAAAAGAAAAGAAGGTCATTCACTGGAGAAGGGAATCATGCAATGGTCGATATCTAATGATATTTTAATGGATGATCTTCATTATATTAAAAATAAGATAAGTCTTAAATATGAAGATCTTACAGCACACCCTTTTGAAGAAGTAAAAAAAATAACAGACTTTCTCGGGATTGAAACATTGCCTGAAGCTGTTTTTGATAAGGAATTTTCTATACATCACATAGAAGGAAAAATAAGCAATAGAAATGAAAGTTCTTTAAAGAAATTGGATAATGACGAATTGCAATTGATGAACAAAGTTGCAGGTACTATGTTTGAAAAGCTGGGCTATCCTATGCTTTAATTTTTCGAACCATTAAATCAACCAGATTTTTCATCCTAACTAAAAGTTTTCGATCAATAGTCATTCGAAGTGCTTCCGGGGCAACGGTGCGAAATAATTTTGAAATAGCAGGTATACGTCTGTAATCCCATGCCATCATTTCCCGCTTTGTATTAATAGGATAATTCCATTCCAGTCTTATATTGGAAATATCATTCATAACTGACCAGTTATTCTGGCTGAAGTCAAAAGATGCAGCAGTAAAACTATCCTTTTTAAAAATCCCTTGATGTTCTTTTGCCTGTATATATAAAGCAGGCAACAGCATAAACTCACTAAGCAATAATTTTATTTCATATAAACTTTTCGGGCATTCCTGACTGACTTTTTTTAATAATACAGTTGTCAGGTTGGTAAAAGGCAGGAGATAATCAGTATGTTCCGAATCAATACTGATGGAAAGCTCAAGACCTTTATCCAATAGAGAGCCGGCATAACCAAAAAGAACGACAGGAAACTTACTGTCATCATAACCATGCAGATCATTTTCAGCAAGTAACATCCAGCCATGATGTTGAAGCGGATCCAGTTCAAGTGCCATTTTATAAGAGATGTCGAGATGCAAAGCCAGTCGCTTCAGTCGCGAGGGAGAATTTAACACTTCCTCTTTAACAATCAATAAGCCGTCGAAGTCGCTGTAATTAATTAACTCTTCCGTTGCAACACTGCCATGAACATATGCACCTGCCAGATCGTTGTATAAATTTGATAATAAATAATTCTTGATTTTTAATACCGTGTGATTATTGCCGGTGTAGGGCTTCACTTTAATCTCCTGAATCATTAAACCGGGTTTAGGATCAGATGATTGCCGGGCTTTTGCTGCAGTCGATGCATTAAAATGATAGGGTAGCTTTTTATTAATCAGAGAAAGCAGTTTGTCTTTTTTGGTAAGACAACCCTGTTGCAGGTATTTATCAGCTAAATGATCCAATACGCTACAATGTTTTCAAAAATTGAACAATAATCTGACAACGTACTCTAAAGGTCATATCCTGCATATCTTTTAAAGCTTGCTGCGCCAGTTGTTTGCTTAACTCAGGATTTTCAGCTGCCCGTCGTATCGTCGCTGCCAACGACTCCGAATTTTCAGGCTCAGCGAACAACACGTTATTACGGTTTGCTACATCACGATTAGCAGGGAAATCAGGGGTAATGGCCACATTGCCGGTAAGCATGTATTCACAAATTTTATTGGGGAAATTATATCTTACATCATGTCCCTGGCTAGTATAGTATGAAACCAGAATATCAGCAGCAGACTGGTAATATTTGATTTTAGTATAATCAGGAATATAACCCGTAAATTTTACATTTTTAACATTTCTTTTCTCACACCATTCCTTAAGGATGTTGATTGCTTCCGCTTTTCCACCGGTAAAAAGGAAATGATAATCGGGTAAAAGTTGTGCGGCTTCCAGAATATGAATAATCTCTTTATTATATAGTGTACCGATTTTGCCGGTATATATAATTAAGGGGTGGCATCCATTCAAACCGGTTTCTTTTCTTGCTTCTTCCTTTGTTGGCCGGTCGCGTAGTTGTGCACTGGAAATGGGATTTAAAGTAACACAGGTTTTATCGGCCGGCTTACCTGTTACCTTTATCAGATCATTGGTCAGGGAAGAGTTAGTTCCCATAACGCCATCAGCATGTTTATAAACGAAGCGGTAGGCCGGTGAGAGTTTTAGCTCATGTATCCACGATATGATCCTTATTTTGCGACAAAAAAAAGGAACCGCCATTCTGATCAATAAAAATGGCCGGAGCAGCATAGGAGTGCGGGAAATTATATAAACGTGTTCTTTGGAAAACCAGGAACGGATCATAATGCCTGCAAACACCAGGCAGTTCAAAAGGCTCATCACACTAAACATCCACTTTCCGGAAACATCGCTTGTAAACCAGGTCTTCAGGTAACGTATCCGGAACATATCTTCCAGTCCGTAAAATTCCCTGATCTTTTCTTTTGGGATATTATCCTTACGGTAAACAAATGGAATAATGAGCTCAACATCACAGCCATTTTGCACAAATCCCTCGCATAAACGCATGTCGCCCACCTGATTGGTTCGGGGTCTTAAAATGTCGTATGGGGAGAAATAATAGATCTTCATCAGCCTGCTCAAAGGTAGTAGACTTTTCTCAGAAAGTCAATTTAGGCCCGGAGCAGGGAGACAGGTTGATTTTAAGAATGATGGGGAACACTATTTTGTAATGCTTAGGGAAAATAATCAAACCCTCAGTGGTCATTTTATGACCTAAAACTAATTGGAGCAACGGGCATTATTTACTACTCAGTAACAATAGTCGTATGTTCATTTTTTAGTTTGTCAATTGCCTTTCTTGCAAAAAAGATAAATGCAGCGGTAATAAAAAAGTTGGCTGCAAACAATCCCCATGCAACTCCGGAAGCCTGATAATTATTTACCGTAAGCAAGGATACTATGGTGCCAAGAATAATTGCCGCAATATATATCCGGAAACGAAGTGCGTTAAGCCCCAGACTTTGCACCAAAGGCAATATCCAGAAGAATACTGCACACATGGCAGCATCCATTAGATGAATATAAAAAGGATTGACGGCTGGTTCAAATTGTGCACCATAAAGGCTGTTGATTATATGCGATTTCAGGAAGAAGGCCACAATAAGAAAAGCCCCAAGTGGTATAGCAGCCATCATAGAAGTTCGCTTAAGCATCTTTCCAATTTCCTGATATTTCTTTTGTGCAGTGAGCACTGAAAGTTGCGGATAAATAGAAGTAACTAACGGATCAGTAAGC
>JANOBN010000506.1:0-7058 GCA_031411675.1 Bacteroidota bacterium
GATATACACAGGTAATTTATCAGCATGAAAATGCTTTAATTTTTCTGATGACTCAGAATGGGTGCTACCTCCCGAAATGATTCCTGGAATCGACTTGATAAAACTCATATTACTTCACTAGATATTCCCTATTTCTACGCAGAAATGGGTAGGTAGTTGCAGTAAATATTGCTGTTAACTAATTGAAAATGAAATATAAAAAACAAAGTAATAAAGAAAATTGGTGTTGCAACAACAAATAACGCTTAAAATGGATAACCAATACCAAAATTAATAACAGTATCTTTTGTTGATAGTGATTGAATGATCCATCTTTCGCCGGCCGGCCTTATGGGATCTTTAAGTTTTATCCCCCAATCAAATCGAAGGATAAAAAAAGTGAAGTCGAGTCTCAATCCTATTCCACTGCCAATTGCCATTTGATCCAGAAACAAGTCTGCTTTAAACTGCCCGCCCGGTCTGCCGGCATCATTTTTTATCAGCCATACATTACCGGCATCTAAAAACAATGCGCCTTCCAGTTTGCGGAAAATGTCGAAACGATATTCTAAATTGGCATTGACTTTTACATCTCCGTTTTTTTCAAAAATTTTGTTGTTGGAATATATACCCGGACCTATTGATCGTGCTCTCCATGCTCTTAAATTGTTAGCGCCACCGGCAAAAAAACTTTTTTCGAAGGGCACCAATTCTGAATTACCGTAAGCATATCCAACACCGGCTTCTAAATGATATACCATTTGAGTACTCGGACTAAAAACCTGGTAAAAGTTAAAATTGAATTCCGGTCTTAAATATTGTGCATAAGGCACTGAAAAAATTGCTACCTGTTGTCCTTCCGTTGTGTTGTTTCCTGCAATCCTGTCGGCCAGCCATAGTGTATTGCCTGCGTATTCTACAGAAGTTTTAAAATATATATAGTTTTTAATTTTCCGGAGGTCCTGTGAATTATATATAAAGGAGTATCTGCCATTTGTTATTAACTGATCTTCATAACTGTTTAATAATGCAGGATCACCCAATTCAATGAGTTTTGTTCTGAATGATGGCTGCAGTGTCACTTTAACAAAGTTGATTTCTGCAGGATATATATAATGTTGTTTTTTTGAAGTTTCCTTCCAGGTGTATGACAAGGAAAGATTAGCCAGTGTTCGTTTATATTCATTACGTTGCTGGTAGTTATAGCTGGTTGATATATTGGAAAGCGGACTATTGAACTTGTAGTCTCTTAATCCGGGGAAAAGTATTCGTGGCACGCCAAGGGAAACGGTGGGGCCAATTTCATAGGTATTAAATAAGGTAAGATTGGTATTTTCCTGCGTTGAGTCTGAAATATCCCTTTGTGCTTCCAGTCCTCCTTTCATACGGAATTCAAAGAGCTCAGCACCTCTGAACATATTTTTATTTCGATAACTAATGTTTCCGGCAACTCCAAGGTTGCCTCCTGTATTGGTGCCCTCTGCTTCCAGTTTATAATCCTGACCCGGTGATGGGGTTAATAATATATTGCAGATGAGAGAATCGCCGGCTGCTGTTTTTGAATATTTTATATTAATAAATTTAAAAACACTAAGATCCTGAAGCCGCTTATACGTTCTTTCCAGATCTGCTTGCCGGAAAAGTTCTTGGGGTAGTATAAAGATATGACGGAGAAGCTGTTCATTCTTAATTTGACTTATTTTAGAGGTAGATGTAAAGAAATAACCTTTCGTATTAATAGTATCTGTTGGGGGTATTTGCTTTACGGCAATCGGGTCGTGATCAGTTTGAATATAAACATTTGCAACGCTGTATTGCTGATGATTAATTTGAACGTCTTCTTCAACATTTGATGGTCGTGCAACCTGCAAATAAATATCCACCTGGTTTGATCCCAGCCCTGAATCTACCTGATAGGTTATATATAAATTGTTAAAGAAGTAATATCCGTTATTTTTGAGATAAGAAGTAATCCTGTCTCTCTCCAATTGCATGTTTCCATAATCATAATTTTTGCCCGGCTTTATAAGACAGTTTGCTGTATCCCGTAATATATATGGAGTTAATAACTCATCCTTGATATTATACTTAACTGATCTGACTTTATAAGGAATGCCTGATTTTATAGTGTAAATAACGTTTGCCTTATGCCGGCGTTTGTAAATTGTTGTATCGCTTACCATAGCATGGAAATAACCATGATTGTGCATATATATATTCAGCTGATCGGTGGATCGCTGAGTTAATTTTGAATCTACCAAAACCGGCTCTTCACCGATTGTTCTTTTAACCCATTCTTTAAACTTAGTGGTGTCCTTTCCCTGATTGGCCAGATTGTAAATACCCAAATGAAAACGGAAAATTCCTAAAATTCTACGATTTGGTTTTTGCTTTAAAATGCCTCCCATTTCTTCCTTGTATTCCGAACGGTCGGTTTTTATGGTACTTTTGTTTAAAAGGTATTGTCCATCACCCAGCTTACGCAGGCCATTGCAGGAAGAAAAGAAAATGATACAGATTATTGCCGGAAAAAAATTCTTCAGTGGTAACCGGTTCTTAATCATATTTGGTAAAAATAATACTATCTGAAGTATTTTATGGTTTCAAAAGCATTGTTGAAGCAAACAAGACAACTTCATCAGAAGAAATTCAGAAATGAAAGACATAGTTTTTTGGTTGAAGGGGAGAAGCTCATTTTTGAATTGCTGCAGAGTGACTACATAATAGAGCATCTCTTCGCAACAAAGGAATGGCATCAACCTGATAAAACAGGCCTTGAATCTTTTCACATTCATGAAGTTACTGACAGTGAACTGGCGGAAATCTCAATGCTTGAAAGCCCGAATCAGGTGTTGGCAGTGGTTAAAATGAAGGAAGGTACTCCTTTGGAAATCCTTCCCGGCAATAAATATCTGGCTTTGGATGGCATACGCGATCCCGGAAATCTGGGTACTATATTAAGGATTGCCGATTGGTTTGGGATGAATGGTATTTTTTGCAGCTCCGGTACAGTGGAGAGGTATAACCCTAAGGTGGTACAGGCTTCTATGGGTAGTGTTTTCCGAATCCCCCTCAGGGTGACTGATTTAGCACCACTGCTTTTAAAAGCTAATAAAGTTACCGGGACCTATGCTGCATTGCTGGAAGGCACCTCTGTTTACGCCACAGATGTTCATCAGGGTTGGTTATTAGTAGTAGGAAATGAAAGTACGGGTATAGATCCCGTACTTATTCCTGCAATTCAAAACCGAATAACTATTCCTTCTTATGGCACAGGAGCAAAGGCAGAGTCGTTAAATGCGGCTGTGGCAACAGCAATTATTTGTGCTGAATTCTGCAGAAAGGAGCGGTCATAAAAAAATCCCGCAACAGCGGGATTGAGTATTAACTTTGAGAAGGACAAGTTCTAATTTAACTTGCTCGGGACCACCATCCGGAATTCCGGAATTTTAACAAAAAATAACTTTTTATCAAACTGACGCTCCATAAGATAGGTGCCATACATTTTACCTATTTCTGTGTTCAGATTACAACCGGAAACGTAACGATAGGTTTCGCCGGGAGCCAGATGAGGCTGTTCACCAACAACGCCTTCACCCTCTACTTCACGACGGGTATTATCAGAGTCAACTATATACCAATGCCTTCTTTTTAAACGAATGGCATATTCACTGTCATTTTGAATGGATATTCGATAAGCAAAAACGTAATGGGCCTGAGCCGGATTGCTATGTGTGGGCTGGTAAAACGTCTCTACGCTTACTTTAATCCCTGCTGTTATTTCTGTAAATATTCCCATAGGTTTTGCTTGATCTAGATTCAAAAATAGAAATGAAATGAATTAAATCAAACACTATTTGACCAATTGGTCGATTTAAGTGGTCAATGCAGGGAAAAACCGAGGAAGAAAGGAGTTTTTACGACTGAAAAACCAATTAATAAATATTTCGGGAAGAAAGCTTTTTAAAACCAATAATTCTGTCGTATCGGGCCCCCGGATCTCTGTAATAAACAATTATTGAGTAGTCATTTTCTGTTTCAAAATGATTGCCTTCAATTATCGTTTCATCGGCGGTCTTTTTTCCGTCTTCTACCCAAACATAATGGTAATTATAGTACCCTTGTTTTACAAGCAAAGAGGTGGTGTATTCCTGTGTATCATCGTCGTATACCATTCTTGCGGCCGGTAAAAAAGTCCAGTTGGTAAGGGCACCGTATACATAGAAAGACCCATTGGCCATCGGTTCAGGGTAGGCAAGGTGAAACACTACTTTTACATAGTCTGATTCGGTCTGATCATTTCGTCCGTCATAGATTTTGATCAGGTATTTGCCATTAATATCATCCAGAATGGAATAACGCTCAAATGACCGGCTTTGCTCTCGTCTCAGTGTGGCAAGATATAAGCCGGTTGAAGAATCCGTTTTTATTGATTTCACATAAGGGGTTGTATTAATTACCGATCTAAGGTCAAAATTCCGGAATTCATTTCCTCCGTTAAAAATATTCTCTTCCTCATAGTTATATTCCACTTCCTGGTCTTTTAAAAAAAGGGGCTTAAGGTTAGTGATGCAATTGTCCAATCTCCCGTTTTGCTGTAAGGCTATTTTAAGATCATTAAACGGACTGGCTATTTTGAAATCGGAGTAGTTTATGGTGAAATCAATTTCCTGATGAGAATTTCGTTTTTCACCAATGGTTGCTCTGTGTATACTTGAAGTTACATTAACCAACGATTCGATAACGCGGAAGCGCCAGGTGATAACAGGGTTTTCAGGGAAGTTATTGTCATAAACAATGAGCAGATAATTTCCTGATTTGGTGAGTCGCATTTGTTCTGTCGGGAAAACAGTGCCGTAATGATAATACACCTGATAAGTATTAAACGAAGGTTTCCAGTCCTGAACCTGCTCATAAAAAAATCCATCGGTATAGTCGGATTCATGAAGTTCAGATGGCCGCCAGTTAAAATCACATTGAACTATACGATAAAAGTAATTAGTGGTTTCTTGTGTAAGATCATCAAATTGCAGATGGAGCTGCTGACCACTGTTTAAAACAATTAAAGCATCTGATAATGGCTCATTATTTCTTTCCAGTATAACTGAATGAACAGACTCTTTATATATATAGTTTTCATAACGAAGAAAGCCGGGATTAAAGTAGTCCGACGTATCCTGTGCATTGGAAAAATGAAATGCAACAATAAGAAGAAAGAATAATAAGTATTTTTTCATTGTTGCTAATTCATCTCAATGAGCTCTGCATAAGTTGTTTCCCATTGCTTTTCTTTTTGACTTAACTCATTCTGACACTGATTAAGCTTTGTTTGAAGTGATTTAAGCTTATTTACATCTTTGTAAATATCCGGAACAGCCATCTGGTTTTCTATATTTTGCTTTTCACTTTTTAGGGTGCTTAATTCGCCATCCAACTTCTTAATGATTTGCTCCAGTTTCTGCTTTTGCTTTTTTTGTTCTTTGGCTTCTGAATCTGCCATTTGTGTCACCTTATTTTCCTTTTTAATTACCGGTGCTGTAATTACCGGCTTTGATTTAATGGCAACTTGTTCTAATCGCCACGTTTCATATTCATCATAATTGCCGGGATACTCTTTGATTTCATGATTTTCAATGTACCATATTTTATTAGCAACCTGGGCAAGGAAATAACGGTCGTGAGATACTACTACAAAGGTGCCTTCGTATTCATCCAGTACATCAATCAAGGTGTTTACTGTACGCATGTCAAGGTGATTGGTGGGCTCATCCAGTAACAGGAAATTGGCTTTTGCTAAAATAGTTTTTGCTAATGCTACACGTGCCTTTTCACCTCCGGAAAGAATTTTTATTTTCTTAAATACATCATCTCCTTTAAAAAGAAAGGCGCCCAGTAATTTACGCAGATAACCATCCGTTTCTTCCGGAGCAAATTGCTGAAGCTCCTCCATCATTTCATTTTCAATATTCAAACTCTCTAATTGATGCTGGGCATAAAAGGAAGTGATTACATTGTGGCCGGGAGTTAAAACTCCTTCAAATTTTTCCGACCCGTTAATCATTCGCAATAAAGTAGATTTACCACGACCATTTGCGCCGATAAGTGCAATTTTATCGCCTCGAAGAATCTGACAGTTTGTGTCTTTCATTATCAGCTGGTCGCCATATTGTTTGGACTTCACATCTAATGTTGAAATTGTTTTTCCGGGCTGTACTGAAATAGCAAAGTTTACATGGATCGTTGCGTTCGAATCTTCAACATCCTCTACACGATCCAGTTTTTCAAGCATTTTAATTCTCGATTGTGCCATTTTTGCTTTTGATGCTTTTGCACGGAAACGATTGATCAGTTTTTCCTGCTCGTCAATATATTTTTGCTGGTTGGTAAACTGACTTTTCTGCATATCGCGACGCAGCTGTTTTTCTTCAAGAAAGAAGGAGTAATTGCCACTGTATATGGTTAATTTTTGCTGATCGATTTCAACAATACGATTTACTACTTTATCAAGAAAGTATCTGTCATGTGAAACAATAACAATGGTTCCATCATAATCAGAAAGGTATTGTTCCAGCCATTCGATAGAAGGTAAGTCAAGGTGGTTTGTGGGCTCATCCAGCAGTAACAATGATGGTTTCTTCAACAAAATTTTTGCAAGCATTACCCGCATTCTCCAACCTCCTGAAAACTCTTTTAAGGGACGGTGAAGATCATCCGTTTTAAAGCCAAGTCCTTCCAACACCTCTTCCGCCTTATGTCTGATGTTGTATCCGTCTAAAACATCAAATTCATTTTGTAAGTCATGTAAATCATTTAACAATTTATCACCATGCTCATGCTCCAGTTTTTTCAGTAAAGCTTCAATTTTATCGTTCAACTCATTTTGCCTTTCAAAAGCTTCCATGGCAACATGCAGAATAGAAAAATCGGATTGATAACTTAACAGATCCTGATTAAGAAACCCAAGGGTGAGATCACGACGACGGGTAATCTGACCGCCGCTTATGCTGTACTCACCGGTAATAACCCGGAGCAATGTGGATTTACCTGTACCATTAGCACCGATCAACCCGATTTTTTCA
>JANOBN010000507.1:0-2437 GCA_031411675.1 Bacteroidota bacterium
TGCTGCCTTTGGCGCGAATCCAAAATTGAAAATTCCGGTTCGTCAATCAGGCTCAACGCATGTTTTTCATCAATATACCCTGGTTTTAAACGGTGTTAGCCGCACTGCATTAAAAGATCATTTGGCCTCTAAAGGAATTCCGGCTATGATTTATTACCCGATACCCCTTCACCTGCAAAAAGCATACATGGACCCACGCTATAAGCAGGGTGATTTCCCGGTTACTGAACATCTTTGCAATCATGTAATTTCATTGCCTATGCATACGGAGTTGACTGCAGATGATCTTCAATATATAACCGGCAGCGTTCTTGAATTTATCAACCGTTAATTCCATTGCAACCTTTGCCTCTTTACAAAGTATAAAAGACATATAAACAAGTTAACAGATTTTAATATGAATATAGCAGTAGTCGGAACAGGATATGTTGGTTTAGTTACCGGAACATGTTTTGCCGAAATGGGTAACCATGTAATGTGTGTTGATATCGACGCCAATAAAGTGGAACGTATGCGTAATGGCATTATTCCGATTTACGAACCCCATCTTGATGTATTATTTGAAAGAAACATCCGTCAGGGTCGTTTACAGTTTTCCACCAACCTTGAAGAATCAATTGCAGATGCAACAATTATTTTTCTTGCATTGCCAACGCCTCCGGGTGAAGATGGATCTGCTGATCTTAGTTATGTTTTGGGTGTTGCTGCTCAACTGGGCAAATTAATAAAAGATTATAAAATCATTATTAATAAAAGTACCGTACCTGTTGGAACTGCAGAAAGAGTGCGCGAAGCAATTGCAAAAAACTGCAGCGTTCATTTTGATGTGATATCGAATCCGGAATTTCTTCGTGAAGGATTTGCAGTAGATGATTTCATGAAACCGGATCGTGTTGTTATTGGTACCCGTTCAGAGAAAGCAAAAAAGATTATGAGTGATCTTTATGCTCCGTTTGTTCGTCAGGGTAATCCTATTTATTTTATGGATGAGCGTTCTGCAGAATTAACAAAATATGCTGCTAATGCATTTTTAGCAACCAAGATTACTTTTATGAATGAAATTGCAAACCTCTGTGAAAAAGTTGGCGCCAACGTGGATGCTATTCGAATAGGCATTGGTTCTGATTCCCGAATCGGAAAACGGTTTCTTTTTGCAGGTATAGGTTATGGCGGTTCTTGTTTTCCAAAAGACGTGCATGCACTTTACAGAACTGCTGCTGATTTTAAATACGACTTCAAAGTACTTCATTCAGTAATGGAAGTAAATGAAAAGCAGAAAACCATACTTGTGGAAAAAGTGCTTAATTACTTTGATGGTGACATTAAAGGCAAAAAGTTTGCAGTTTGGGGTTTGGCCTTTAAGCCCGATACAGATGATATCCGCGAAGCTCCTGCCTTATATATAATCCGTGATTTAATTGCTGCGGGAGCATCGGTAAGTGCATTTGATCCTGAAGCGGCAGAAAATGTAAAACGAAGTATGGGTGAAGTAATGCATTATGCTGCTGATCCTTATGAAGCTTTGCAGGATGCTGATGCTTTACTGATTGCAACAGAATGGTCATTGTTCCGTACTCCGGATTTTGAACGTATGAAGCAATTGATGAAATCACGAGTTATTTTCGACGGACGAAACTTATATGACATTCAACGTATGATTGAATTAGGATTCTATTACAATAGCATAGGTCGTGAAACAGTACAGGCTACAATTCCTGCGTTCTCCTGATAATTTATTTACATAAATAATATTCAATAACGCAGGGTATAAAATATCCTGCGTTGTTGCCTTTAAAAAACCATACGATGGCTAACAAACGTGCCCTTATTACCGGAGCTGCCGGATTCCTTGGTTCGCATCTTTGCGATCGATTTATTAAAGAAGGTTTTGATGTGGTAGCAATGGATAACCTGATTACCGGTGATCTTAGAAATATTGAACATCTGATGAAACTTAAAGAATTTGAGTTTTATCATCACGATGTCAGCAAATTTGTTCATGTTCCGGGAAACATCGATTATATTTTGCACTTTGCTTCACCTGCAAGTCCGATTGATTATTTAAAGATTCCGATTCAAACATTAAAAGTTGGTTCATTAGGTACACATAATCTGCTAGGTTTTGCGAAAGTTAAAAAAGCAAGAATTCTTGTTGCATCAACCAGCGAAGTGTATGGTGACCCAAGTGTACATCCACAGAACGAAGATTATTGGGGCAATGTAAATCCAATTGGTCCTCGCGGTGTTTATGATGAAGCAAAACGTTTTCAGGAAGCTATTACCATGGCATATCATACTTACCATGGACTGGAAACAAGAATTGTACGAATATTCAACACCTATGGCCCCCGTATGCGATTGAATGACGGAAGAGTACTTCCTGCATTTATCGGACAAGCAATAAGAGGGGAAGACCTTACTGTTTTCGGTGATGGCA
>JANOBN010000508.1:0-8463 GCA_031411675.1 Bacteroidota bacterium
AGTAACAGGAATTGGCGGCATTTTCTTCAAATGCAAGGACCCTAAAGCAATTAACGAATGGTATAAAACACACCTGGGGTTTGACACCACTCCATATGGAACCAGCTTTGAATGGCGAGATAGTGAAGACAGCACAAAAAAGGGACTTACGCAATGGAATCCTTTCGCGGAAAACACCAAATATTTTGAGCCATCCACAAAGGATTTTATGATGAACTACAGGGTGGAAAATTTAGAGGCTTTGGTGGAAGAATTAAGAAAAGAAAACGTAACAATAGTGGATAAAATTGAGACTTATGATTATGGTAAATTTGTGCATATTTTAGACCCTGAAGGAAATAAGATTGAATTGTGGGAACCGAAGGGGGAGTAGGGAGTGGCAGTGGCAGAGGAAGTAGCAGTTGCAGTGGCAGTAACAGTTGCAGAGGAATCAGCAGGACTTATTAATTGAAAAGGATAAATTGAATGTGAAAATCGGGGAAAGGTAGATGCAATAAATAAAGGAGAGATGGATATGTATTTTGTGGAGGCAACTTAAGAATACAGACTATTTGAAAATCGGGAATGTTCAATTAAAACTGTTGCGTTTTATCAGTAAACAGTCATACTTTATCGGGAATTACCTCCGGACGCCACAATTTTAATTAATTTGCAGAACTAATACAGGTTCCATGAGCTTACCCATTCTGTTATTTTATGGATTTTCTTTTATCGGAATCGTTCATTCTGTTATCTTTTCCATTTTAGCTATCAGAAATAAAAGAATGGCAGACCTTATTATCACAGGCTTTCTTTTTGTGCAGGCTGTGATTATCCTGGAGTATATATTTTACTGGACAGGCCTTGAGAACTCTTTCCATTATTTATGCAACGTGAGCCTGGCATTGCAGTTTTTATTTGGTCCGTTTTTGCTGATGTACGTTGATTTTGTATTCTTTGAAAACAAAAAATCGTCACTCTACATGATACATTTTATTCCTGCAATTATTGTTTTCATTTTAATGCTTCCTTACTTTCTAAGCACTGCAGATCTTAAGCTCCATCACTATAAAATGATTCCTTATTTTATAATTGATCCTGCGACAATTGTTTATCTCATAATAGCACATATGACTTTTTATTTTGGTTTTCTGATGTTGAAAATCGGTAAGGAAAAAAGGGTAGGACATATTAAGAACTGGTTGTTAACTATTGTTGGAATTTTCGGATTTTATATTGCCTGTTATGTTTCTTACTATGTTATGGTAAATTATTCCTGGTTTAATTTAACTACTGATTATTTTGTATCCACTGGACTTTGTGCCAGTATTATTGCCATAGTTTATTTTGCATATAGTAATCAGAAAATACTGAATGGATATAAAGTTACTGAATCATTAAGTGTGGCTAACGTTTATTTTTCCTATAAAGAGAGAACTACAGATACTGCAACTGAGGTAAAGAAGGTTGCTGCTCCGACCTATCAATTTCCCTCGCCAATTCTCTCCATATCTGACGAAATAACGGAGGCAACCACACTAAAAAGGAATGCTGAGGCGGAAAGTGTGATAGAAGATGCAGATATTAAATATAAAAACTCAGGATTAACTTTCGATGCGATAACGGAATTGGCTGCTGCCCTTCATCAGCTTATGCAAAAGGAGAAGCTCTATCGCAAAAGTGAGCTAAAGCTGGAAACACTGGCTATGCGTTTAGGTGTTGCACGACATTATGTTTCGCAAGTAATAAATCAACATTACGGCGTAAACTTTTTTGAATATATTAATGTCTTGCGCATTGAAGAAGCGAAGCAATTATTGTCTTCTGCAGAGAATAAAAACCAAAATATTATTGAAGTGGCGTATGCAGTTGGCTATACTACAAAAAATACTTTTAACACCGCTTTTCGCAGAATCGTAGGCGTAACACCTACAGAATACCGAAATCAAAACCAGATACGGATGAATTAGGTCATTCTTTATCGGGAAGGACTGCTTTTCCTATTAAGTAGTATTCATTTGTAAAAAATAGAACTGCTATGAAAAATCAACTATCCGTAATTGTTGTAATGTTTGCTTTTGTTTTATTCAATTTGAATGCAACGGCACAAATATTTACTAAAGTAACTTCCTCTGCCAATCCAATAGTCACCGATCCGGTAGAAACATTTTATAATGGGGCAAGCTGGATTGATTATGATAATGATGGACGGCTGGATTTATTTGTGGTACGTACCGGATTGTATCATAATGATGGTAATGGCGTGTTTTCAAAGATTACTACCAGCGGATTAGGATTGGCTACCGGTATTGGAAATACATGGGCTGATGTGGATAATGATGGTGATATTGATTGTATATTATCCGGTGGAAATGCAGGTGGAACAAAATTTTATTTAAATAACGGTAACGGAACATTTACGCAAAACCTGAGCGGGCCATTTTCTACTGCAACAAATATTCGTGGCTGGGGTTCGGCATTTGGTGATTATAATAATGACGGACTGGTTGATTTATTTTTGGCAGCTCCTGTTGGCTTTGCATCAATTACAGATTCATGCAAATTCTTTGTCAATACAGGGAATGGAAATTTTTTCAGAGTAGACACAACAGCTATTACAGATACACTGGATGCATTTACTGTTCCCACCTGGAGCGATTATGATAATGATGGTGATGTTGATTTATTTATTGGTTCAGGACGCGTGAACGGATCTCTTTCACGTGATTATCTTTTTGATAACAATCATGTGCAAGGAGGCAGTACATTGTTTAGCAGAAATAACACTTCACCACTTGGTACTGATGTACATGACGGTCAAGTGTGGAACTGGATTGATTTTGATAATGACGGTGACCTGGATGCCTTTCTAACTAATTATACCGGAACAATTTCTACGGGATATCCAAATGAAATGTACAGAAATGATAATAACACATTTGTCAAACTCACTGCAACGGATGTAGGCTCTATTGTTACAGATCAGGGAATATCACTTTCCAGTACCTGGGGTGATTTCGATAATGATGGTGATCTGGATTGTATTGTTACAAACGAAGGCATACAAAAAAATGTTTTTTATCAGAGTAATGTTAGTCAGGGCAATACCATTTTTACTAAAGTAACAACAGAGCCGATGGTACTTAATAATGGCGATCATTATTGTGCAACATCAGGAGATTATGATAATGATGGGGATCTGGATGTTTTTATTTCCGGCAACAGTGATAAGGGACTATTTGAAAATACAATTACACAAACAGACTTTATTAATATCAAACTGGTGGGCATCACTTCCAATCATTCCGGCATTGGTGCTAAGGTAAGAGTAAAAGCAAGAGGTTTTTGGCAGATGCGGGAGATCTCTTCACAAAATACTTTTAACGGAATGAATATGCTGAATGCACATTTTGGTTTTGGAGCAACAGGTCCGCTGGCTTTATATATTGATACTATTCAGATTGAATGGCCATCAGGGATTGTTGATATTTGTACGAATGTGTTTGCTAATCTTTTTTATACAGCAACGGAGGGCCAGTGCTTGAATCCTGTTTCAATTGAGGAAAACAGGAAACTAATCAAAATATTTTATCTGAAATCCGTAGTTCCTAACCCTGCGCATAATAACATACTGTTGAATTTCAATTTGCCAAATCAGGAAAATGTAATTGTAACCATAATTGATATAAACGGAAAATCAGTGCAGCATCATTTTATTTCCAATGGAGTAGCCGGCATTAATAAGGCAGCTATTGATATTAGAAAACTGAGTAACGGTTTTTACAGCATTCGACTGTCTACAGCAACGGATTCCTGTGAAGCAAAGTTTGTGAAGGAGTGATATCGGAATTGCTTTACAGAATCATTTCGGTGTAGACTGAAGTCTTAATTTTATTGAAGGGCTTAATTCAGAAAATAAGACTTAAGCCAACACTGGAGAAATAAGACTTAAGCCAACGTTGCTAAAACTTTATAATGTATTTTATATGTAAAAAAATTAATGGGAAGCAAAAAATGACAATAGTAAGAATGTAAATGATTAACATTGGCAATTCTTAATTATAAAAAGTTCAAAAGATGAAAGCTATTCCATCCGATTTAAAATTTAAATACCTGCTCCTGAGAATCATAATTTTCACCATAGTACCACCTTCTTTTTTACATGCGCAATACTTTACTAAAATCACCACCGGGCCATTGGTCAACACGACCGGTGATTCACGCAGTGTAAATTGGATAGATGCCAATAACGATGGATTGATTGATTGCTTTATCAGCAACGGCCCTCAGGGTGGGCAGAACAATAATTTGTTTATCAATAACGGGGGAGGAAATTTTACAGCTCTTACGAATGATTCATTAGTGCTCGACAATGCGCCTTCTGATGGTGCAACCTGGGCTGATGCCGATAATGATGGAGATTTAGATTGTTTTGTTGTTAATTGGTATAATGTGAATAATTTATTTTATTTGAATAATGGCAATGCAACTTTTACAAAAGTGAGTACAGGAAATCTTGTAACAGATGGCGGATATTCGGAAACGGCTTCGTGGGGCGATTATGACAAAGACGGGTTGGTTGATTTATATGTTACGAATAGTGCAGGTGTCAGCAGAAATTTTTTGTACCGCAATATAGGCTTTGGTGCATTTACTAAAATTACAACCGGTAGCATTGTTACCGACGCCTTTACATCACGCAGTGTTAACTGGACTGATATTAATAATGATGGTAACCTTGATGTTTTTGTAAGTAATGAGAACAATCAAAATGAGAATATTTATCGTAACGATGGGCAAGGAGTATTTACAAAATTGACTACTGGTCCATTATTAAATGATGGGAAAAATTCCATGAGTAGCAGCTGGGGTGATTATGATAATGATGGCGACATGGATGTTTTTATAGCCAATGACCAAACTTTTAACACGCTTTTTACCAATGATGGGAATTTTAATTTTACCAAAATAATTGGTGATACTGTTACCACCACTCCCTCCAACTCATTCAGTTCAGCATGGAGTGATGTTGATAATGATGGTGATTTAGATCTGTTTGTTACTAATGCTTTTGCAGGAGCAGCAAAAATGAAAAACTATTTTTACATTAATAATGGTAACGGGAGTTTTATAAGAAATAGTACAGACGTAATTGCAAATGACTCATCATGGTCATATGGTTGTGCTTTTGGTGATTACGACAATGATGGTTTTGAAGATTTGGCCGTGGCAACGTGTCGTTTTAACAATTTTGATGAGCCTGATTTTCTCTATCACAATAACGGGAATAGCAATCATTGGATAACCATAAAACTAAATGGAGTAGTTGGTGCTACAACATCAAACTTATCAGCTATTGGAACAAAAATCAGAGTAAAGGCTATCATTAACGGAACCCCTGTTTGGCAAATGCGTGAAATTTCAGCTCAAACTTCTTATTGTGGACAAAATGATTTACGTGCACATTTTGGTTTAGGAAATGCAACAACTATTGATTCTGTAATTGTGGAATGGACGAATCATTTAGAAACATTTACCAACATCAGTACCAATCAATTCATATCAATAACGGAACTCTCCGGCATTACCAATGTAGAGGATAACAACTCGTTAAAAAAAAATGAAATTTTAATTTTTCCTAATCCTGCAACAACCAAAATTACAATCAAGTTGCCTATTGAACACCGTAATGAGAATTTTGCAATAAAGATATTTGATAGCGAGGGGGCATTAATTTTCTCAGCAAATAATGAAAAGGAAATTGATATTAGCGGATTAGCAAAGGGCAATTATACAATAGAAGTTAGTCATATGAAAAAAAGTATTACTCAAACTTTTATAAAATATTGATAGCAATTAGCAGCCTTACGTTCAAATTATAGAAAGGCAATTGTCTTACTTTTTCCTTGAAGGAAATAATATTTGGAATAATATTGTAGAAGCATTTCGTTGTAAGACTGAAGTCTTGAATTTATTGAAAGGCTTAAGTCAGAAAATAAGACTTAAGCCAACATAAGTATCCAATTAAATATTAACTAATAACCATTAACTCAAAAACCAATTTCACGGTGCTGTAAAATCAAAAAACGTAGCACTTCCTAATGTAACCGCGCCGCTACTCCAGGTTTCGAGAGCATTGCGATGACGAACTACAATATAATAGGTGCCGTTTAAAAGCCCGGATGGAAAGTTTGCCTGTGCCATCCCATTGACAAGTAATGCTACCGTACGTGAAGCAATTATATTGGTGAATGCAAACGGGTCATGTAATTCAACAACGATACTATCGCTATTTATACTGCTACTACCAATGCCTGAGTTTAGCAATGCAAGGCTTAAAGAGTCATTACCGGTGTTATAAAATCCCTCAATAAACAATTTCAGATTTAATGTTACTGTACAAGGGCCTGAAACTGTAACAACGGCAGAAGTAGAACCTGTACAACCATTTCCATTTGTTACTGTAACAGTGTAAGTACCTGCCGCACCTACCGGAATAGATTGTGTATTTGCACCTGTTGACCATTGATAAAAACTGAATCCTGCTCCGGCGTTTAACGTAGTACCTCCCGTTGAACAAATAGTTAATGTTCCGGTTATTGCCGGAGTTGGTTTTGCAATCACATTGATAATCCGGTTTGCAGTTGCAATTGGACATCCTGCTCCGCCATTGGTAGTTAAAAGCAAAGTAACTGTTCCACTAAAGTTTGCAGCAGGGGTGTAAGTAACAGTTGCAGGTGTCGCAGTTTGTGCTGTTGAACTTAAAGCTCCTCCACCTGAAACAATAGTCCAGGCTCCTGTTGTTGCACTACCACCAACACTTGCTCCGCTTAATGTTATTGCTGTTGGCGTTGCGGATTGACATACAGTATTAGGGCCGCCTGCAGTTGCTGTTTTTGGGGCTTGTACGATTATGGAACGATTGGCTGTTGCAGGAGTACATCCGGTACCGGCATCCGTTGTTAATAGTAAAACAGCAGTTCCGTTAAAATTAGCAGCCGGGGTGTAAGTAACAGTTGCAGGACTTGCAGTTTGCGCAGTTGAACTTAATGTTCCTCCTCCTGAAACAATTGACCAGGCTCCTGTTGTTGCACCACCTCCAATGGTTGCTGCCGATAGCGGAAATGGTGTAGGAGCAGCACTCTGACACGTTACCAATGGGATACTTGCATTTACTGTTGGTGCCTGAGTAACATTTATAATTCGGTCAGCTGTAGCAGCGATACAACCTGTTCCGAAATTGGAAGTTAATCGAAGCGTTACAGTTCCGAAGAAACTTGCTGCAGGGGTGTAAGTAACAGTTGCAGGACTTGCAGTTTGCGCAGTTGAACTTAATGTTCCTCCTCCTGAAACAATTGACCAGGCTCCTGTTGTTGCACTTCCGCTCACGCCGGCACTTGTTAAAATAATTGAAGTAGGTGTTGCGGATTGACAAACAGTATTTGGTCCGCCGGCATTTGCTGTGGCTAATGCAGTTACATTAATTATTCTGTCGGATGTTGATGCTGTACATCCTGCACCGAAGTTAGAAGTTAATCGAATTGTTACGGTTCCTGAAAAATTTGCTGCGGGAGTGTAGGTCACTAATTCAGGATTGGCGGTTTGTATATTTGAACTTAAAGATCCACCTCCGGAAATAATACTCCATGCACCGGTTGTTGCACCTCCAAGAAGAAATGCTCCGCTCAACGTTATTGGAGCAGGAGTTGCACTTTGACAAACAGTATTTGGCCCGGCTGCTTGTGCTGTTGCCAATGGATTTACTGTTATTGTTCTTGTTGCATTTGCACTACATCCATTAACAGTATTCGTGGTAAGTAATAAATTAACTGTACCACTAAAGTTTGCTGCAGGAGTATAGGTTACCGTTGCCGGTGTTGCCGTTGGTAATGTTGAACTTAATGATCCTCCTCCTGAAACTATGGACCATGCACCGGTTGTTGCACCACCACCTACGCTTGCACTACTTAATGTTATTGCTGCCGGAGTTGATGATTGACAAACACTATTTGGTCCGCCTGCTATTGCCAAGGGTAATGGGTTAACATTGATAGTTCTGGTTGCCGTACCAATACATGTGCTTACTGCGTTAGTTGTAAGAAGCAATGTTACTGAGCCACTAAAATTTATGGCTGGAGTATAGGTTACTGAAGATGGTGTTGCAGTTTGTGCAGTTGAACTTAATGTTCCTCCACCGGATACAATACTCCATGCACCGGTTGTTGCACCCCCACCTACGCTGGCTCCAGTTAATGTAATTGCTGTTGGTGTTGCACTCTGACAAACATTGTCCGGCCCGCCTGAGGTTGCTGTGGGTAATGCAGCAACATTGATTATTCTGTCAGAATTTGCTGCACTGCAACCGGCTCCAAAGTTGGAGGTTAATCGTAAGGTAACTATTCCACTAAAGTTTGCTGCTGGCGTATATTTTATGGTATCCGGAGAGCCTGTTTGTAAAAAAGGCGGATTTAATGTTCCTCCTCC
>JANOBN010000509.1:0-1683 GCA_031411675.1 Bacteroidota bacterium
GTAATATCTTCAATAGAAAGCAATATCAATTTTTCTAAGCTATTTTTATTTACTACTTCTCTAGCATTAAGTAACATTACTTTTTCCCCAATAAATGAAAAAGTTTGGGTTACTTCAAAATTATTAAACAGCAATTTTTCTGGAAGTATTTTTTCGAGCAAGGTGCGCAATGCAGGTATATCCCATTGCTTGTTCCCCAAATCGTAAATTAAGTTTCCCTCCGTTTCTGATTCATTTACCCTAAATGTTTTATAAAATGCTTCATTAGCGGTTTTTACCCGCAATGATTTATCCAATACCAACAATGGTTCACGTATGGTTAAGATAATTGCTTCTGCATAATTCTTTGCTATCGTTACTTGCTCATTTAAGCTAATTATTTCTTGGTTTATTATTGTCAATTCTTCATTGGTACTTTGCAACTCTTCTTTGCCGGTTTCCAGTTCTTCATTCAAACTTTGCAGTTCTTCGCTGCTGCTTAAGAGCTCTTCATTGGAACTTTGCAACTCTTCATTTGCTGCTTCTTGGTCTTCCGTTATGCTTCGCATATCTTCCCTGCTTTGAGCAAGTTCCTTTTCCAATTGTTCTATGCGTGTATCTCTATCGTCTTTTTTATCTATTTGTTTTTTGCTTTTTTTAATTTCATTATTAGCCTTGGTTTTATCTTCATGAAACAATATCAAATAATGCGGTTCTATAGTATCTGGTAACAACAATGCCTCTATAGAAATATTTTGCCGGGCGCCATTTATTTGAATGGGAATACCCTCTATCATTGCAGCATTCGCATCTTTTTTCACTTTGTGCAAAAGATTGCGCAGTTCAAAAGCCAAACCTTCTTTGGCCATTTTTAATAAATTATGACTCGGCTTTCCAGTAGATTGTTGTAAGTAGTTACTGGTATTACCCCTAAAATCTACAATTTCCATGGCTTCGTTTACTACCACAGCAGCTGGGGTATATTTACGAAGCATAATATCATCTGTTGTTTTTTGAAAATCATTCTTAGTATGTAGTACCGTAGATTTTGTATTGGTATCAGCCAAACTTTGTTCGCTTCTTTGTGAGGTAATATGTGTAAAACGGCTGGGCACATTTTTTCGGGTATATATTTTATCCGTTTTTCCATCTTTCAAACGACTCTGCACGAAAAGTGTTGGCACCCCTGCAGTTGTTTCAGATTTGCCCAATAACAATACGCCTTCCTCATTTAATGCATAATGAAAAGTAGTGAGCGCTTTATTTTGGAGATATGGCTCCATGTAAATAAGTACATTGCGGCAAGTAATTAAATCCATTTTCCC
Source organism: Bacteroidota bacterium (assembly GCA_031411675.1). GTDB lineage: Bacteria > Bacteroidota > Bacteroidia > AKYH767-A > OLB10 > JANOXC01. The sequence goes on from JANOBN010000509.1 coordinate 1,305, forward strand.
GAAGGGAGGATCTTTCAAAAAATTGTGCACGGCAAATACGCACATATTACGAATAGATTTATTTACCAAATAACCTGCATTGATTTTGGTAAAATTTTTCTTTATTTGATCTGGCGCTAAAACTTCCACATCGCTTTTTGAATAAATACCAGCCCTAGCTGTTGCTATAGCTGGTTCACTTATATCTGTAGCAAAAATTTGAACTTTATCTGTAGATGCCTTTTCATCTTTTCCTAATAAATCGTTTATGCAAATGGATATGGAGTAAGCTTCTTCGCCTGTACTGCAGCCAGCTACCCATATGCGTATGGCTGCGTTGCTTTTATTTTTTATAATAAGCGGCAAAATTGATTCACATAAATTTTCAAATGTTTTGGTA
>JANOBN010000510.1:0-1933 GCA_031411675.1 Bacteroidota bacterium
AAAAGAACTGGAAGAAGTAAAAATCAGTGAGGGTTATCGCTTTCTGGGCTTTATTTATGTTGATCATAATAATGGCAAATTGCTCGGACCACACATCACTTGTTTCGGCGGGCTGGATGAGCTTAAGAAAACAATTCGTGATAATAAAATTGAAGAAGTGATCATCGCTATTGAATCATCGGAGCATGAAAACATCGGCAGAATAATCAATGATCTGGAAGATACGGATGTCATTATCAAAATTATTCCTGATATGTACGATATTCTTTCCGGTACTGTTAAAATGACTTCTATATTTGGTTCTCCTCTCATCATAATAAACCCTATGCTGATGCCTGTATGGCAACAATCTTTAAAAAGAATAATTGACATTGTAGTTTCATTGTTCTTCCTTTTGCTGCTCCTTCCTGTTTACATCGTTTGTGCAATCATCATTAAGACTTCTTCGAAAGGACCTGTATTTTTCTCCCAGGAACGAATCGGACTTCACGGAAACCCATTTTACATTTACAAGTTTCGCTCTATGGAACAGAATGCAGAAAATGGTGTTCCAATGCTTGCCAGTCATAATGATTCAAGAGTAACGCCTTTCGGACGATTTATGAGAAAGGTGAGACTAGATGAAATACCGCAATTTTATAATGTGCTGGTTGGCGATATGAGTCTTGTTGGACCACGGCCCGAACGACAGTATTTTATCGATCAGATTATGATGTCGGCACCACATTACCGTCATTTACATAAAGTACGTCCGGGCATTACCAGCTGGGGACAAGTAAAGTTCGGATATGCCGAAAACGTGGAGCAGATGGTGCAACGATTGAAATTCGACGTTATATATATAGAGAACATGTCATTGGCACTTGATATTAAAATTTTATTTTATACCGTAAAAACCATCCTGCAGAGGAGTGGAAAATAATCATTAATTATGAAAAATATTGCCGTAATCGGATCAGGACAAATGGGAAATGGTATTGCTCATGTATTTGCGCAATCGGGTTTCAACGTTACAATTATTGATATTAATCAGGATGCTTTAACGAAAGCAATTGCCACAATTGATAAAAACCTGGAGCGACAGGTAGGTAAAAACCTAATTACAGAAGAAGATAAAAAATCTGCACTTGCAAGAATTACATCAACAACCGTTTTAGCCGAAGGTGTTAAGGATGCCGAACTTGTTGTTGAAGCAGCAACTGAACGTATTGATTTGAAGTTACAGATATTTAAAGATCTTGATCAGTTTACCAATCCTGAATGCATCCTGGCTTCCAATACCTCCTCTATTTCGATTACAAAGATTGCCTCTGTAACAAAACGCGGTGATAAAGTTATTGGCATGCACTTTATGAATCCTGTGCCGGTGATGAAACTGGTAGAAATAATAAGAGGATACAGTACTTCATCGGCAGTAACAAAAACAATTTTCGAACTTTCTATACAGCTTGGTAAATCCCCTGTTGAAGTTAACGACTATCCGGGTTTTATTGCCAACCGTATTTTAATGCCTATGATTAACGAAGCAATTTATAGTTTATATGAAGGTGTTGCCGGCGTTGAAGAAATTGATACCGTGATGAAATTAGGTATGGCACATCCAATGGGTCCGTTGCAACTGGCAGACTTTATCGGTCTGGATACATGCCTGAGTATTTTAAGAGTATTACAAGATGGTTTTGGCAATCCGAAATATGCACCGTGTCCTTTGTTAGTAAACATGGTTCAGGCAGGACATAAAGGTATTAAGACAGGAAGTGGATTTTATCAATACACCGCAGGTAGTAAGGACGCAGTGGTGAGCAAACGATTCAGCAAAGCTTAAATCGTTGTTCGATGACTGTTGACCGTTGTTCGAAATACCAACAACGATCAACAGTCAACAATCTTTCTATTTCTTCAGCAAGTCTCTAATCTCAGTCAACAATACAAT
>JANOBN010000511.1:0-6917 GCA_031411675.1 Bacteroidota bacterium
GACGGTTGGCGCTGTGGTTCTGATGATGAAAGGCGCAAATAGTGTTCGCGTCATCAAGGATGTAAAGGATAGGATGTTACAAATACAAAAGTCATTACCTGAAGGCGTTTATGTAGATGTTTTTGTGGATAGAACGAAACTTATCGGAAGAACTATTTCTACTGTTGAGCATAATTTATTGATGGGAGCATTGATTGTAATTTTTGTGTTGGTTATTTCATTGGGAAATTTAAGAGCGGGTTTAATTGTTGCGTCGGTAATTCCATTGGCAATGTTGTTTGCCGTTTCATTGATGAATATTTTTGGAATGTCAGCAAACCTCATGAGCATGGGTGCACTTGATTTTGGTTTGATTGTGGATGGTGCTGTGATTATTGTGGAAAGTATGATGTTTTTATTGCAAACGAAATTCAAAAATACATTGCTTAGTCAATCTGCAATGGATGAGGAAGTCATTTCTTCGTCTTCAAAAATAATGAGCAGTGCAATCTTCGGGCAGATAATTATTCTCATTGTTTACATTCCAATATTTGCATTAGTTGGTATTGAAGGTAAAATGTTCAGTCCTATGGCATCAACAGTAAGTTTTGCAATAGTAGGCGCATTGTTACTATCACTTACTTATGTTCCATTGATGAGTTCCTTATTTTTATCAAAAAATATTTCAGGAAAGGAAAATCTAAGTGAGCAGTTCTTTCATCGCTTGCAATTGTGGTACATCCCCGTTTTGCAAAGTATTCTTAACAACAAAGGCAAGGTTATTTTGATCTCAGTGTTCCTTTTTATCGGCTCTTTGTTTTTGTTCAACCGGCTGGGGGGCGAATTTATTCCTGAATTGGACGAAGGAGATTTCGCCACTAACTATACTATACGTCAGGGAAGCAACTTGCCCCAAACCATTGCAGTTGGAACGCAGCTGGAAAGCATTTTAATGAAAGATTTTCCTGAAGTGATAGAAGTAGTAAGTAAAATTGGTACAGCAGAAGTCCCTACCGACCCCATGCCTATTGAAAGTGCTGATTTGTTAATTGTAATGAAGGACAAAAAGGAATGGACTACGGCCTCCAGCCATGAGCAAATGGCAGAAAAAATGAATGAAAGGCTTTCTGCCATACCCGGAGTAAATTTATCTTTTGAGCAGCCCATTCAAATGCGGTTTAACGAATTAATTGCCGGAGTGAAGTCAGATATTGCCGTAAAAATATTTGGCGATAATCTGGACTTACTTTTCAAAAAGGCAAACGAAGCAGCGGCATTAATTTCTAACGTGAAAGGAGCAACAGATATTAAAGTAGAACAAATAGTTGGAATGCCGCAGTTAGTTGTAAAATGGAACCGCGACCGCATTGCACAATTCGGATTAAACATTTCAGATGTAAGTAAAGTACTGAATACAGCATTAGCCGGCGGTCATGTCGGTGTGGTGTACGAAGGGGAAAGAAAATTTGATTTGGTTGTCCGATATGCAAACTATCGTGATGCCGATGCAGAAAAAGTAAAAAACATTTTCGTTCCGTTAACCGATGGTTCACAAATTCCGATTTCACAATTAGCAGATGTTTCATTTCAGTCAGCGCCTGCAGAAATTAGCCGGGATAATGGCGAACGCCGGATTGTAATTGAAACCAATGTACGAAACCGCGACATTCAAAGCGTGGCATTTGACATTACAAATACCTTAAATCAAAAATTAAAACTGCCGTCCGGTTATTACATCGAATATGGAGGAACATTCCAAAACTTACAGGCAGCAAAAGGACGTTTGATGATTGCGGTTCCGGTGGCGTTGTTTTTAATTTTTCTTTTACTCTTTCTTACTTTTCGTTCAGTAAAGGAATCACTCATTATATTTTCTGCAATACCATTAGCCGCTATTGGTGGAGTAATTGCCATTTATTTGCGTGGAATGAATTTCAGCATTAGTGCGGGAATCGGCTTCATTGCCCTGTTTGGTGTTGCAGTATTAAACGGTATAGTATTGATTGCATATTTCAATCGCCTGGAAGAAGAAGGAGAAACCGATGTAACACAACGCATACTTAAAGGAACAGCGGAACGTTTACGACCAGTTCTAGCAACCGCTGCAGTGGCTTCATTAGGGTTTTTACCAATGGCATTAAGTACATCAGCAGGAAGCGAAGTTCAAAAGCCTTTAGCAACAGTTGTTATCGGGGGATTAATTTCATCAACACTTCTCACTTTAATTGTACTTCCTGTTCTTTATTCATGGTTCAGTAAAAAAAGTCATCTTACAGTTAAAGGCGCAGCGGTTAACATTGCAATTTTCTTTTCTTTTGCATTGTTCTCCAACAAAGCAGAAGCACAAACCCCAATAACCAATGGAGGGGTTACCGATATGGGTTTGAGACTTGACAGTTGTATTTCCATTGCGTTAAAAAGTCATCCCTTAATTCAAAGCGCAAATTACTCTGTTCAGCAACAGCATCAATTAAAAAAGACAAACTTTATTCTCGACCCACTTAGTTTGCAATATCAGGGAGGTCAGATTAATAGTAATGTAAACGATTATAACCTCAGCGCATTTACCGGCATTCAAAGCCCTTTCACTATTGTAAAGCAAACGCAATTACAAAAACAACAAATCCTTCTGGCACAATCGCAGGTTAATGTTACTAAAAGTGAACTGATAAAAAATGTTTCCAATGCATACTATAATTTATCCTACGGGGAACAACGGCTTAGGTTACTTTCACAAATTGATAGCGTCTATACTGAATTTGCAAACTATGCCGACAAAAAGTATCAGGTTGGTGAATCAAATCTATTAGAAAAAATTTCAGCAGAAGCTCAACAAAAAAAAATTCAATTGGAGAAGCAGCAGGCAGAAAGCGATGTAACTGTATTTAAAGCAGAACTTCAACAATGGATGGGTAGTATGGCACCCATAGAAATTTCAAGTGAAGAATTAAAAATGCTTTTGCCGCCAACGCAAATAGATACAAGTTCTATTATTCAAAATCCGCTTTACAATTTGCAGCAGCAACAAGTCAACGTAAGTATTTCGGAATGGAAATTAGAGAAATCCAAATGGACACCTTCCTTTCAATTTGGTGCATTTAACCAAAGCATCGATAAAGTAACTCCTTTTTGGGGTTATACCATAGGAACGTCCATTCCAATTTTCAAAACGGGACAATCCGGAAGAGTCAATGCGTCAAATATCCGCAGTAAAATTGCACAATCAGATTTTGAAAACTTTAAGCTCAGTTTAAATACAGCTTTCGCGCAGGCATTGCAACAATACAAACAAAACAGCGAACAACTACAATATTATCAAACAGAAGGCTTAAAACTGGCAAGCACACTTACCATAGTTGCAAACAAATCATACAAATCGGGTGATATTGGATATGTTGAATTTATTCAAAGCATCTCCCAGTCACTCGATATTCAAAATAACAATTTACAAACAGTAAACAATTACAACCGGTCAGTAATCAATCTTAATTATTTACTCAACAGATAAAACATAACAGCAATGAAACAGCTTATAAAATCAACATGCATAAATGTAGCGGTCGCAATTTTAGCTGCAACCCTGTTTTTCTCCTGTGGGAGTAAAAGCTCCGAGGAAACCACCTCCTTCACTGATACCACACAAACAGCATCGCCTGAAATAAAGTTATCCGACGAACAAATTAAAGCGATTGATTTAAAAACCGGAAACATTGAATATCGCAATCTTAAAACTTCGCTTAAGGCAAATGGGAAACTCACCTTGCCACCACAAAATCAGGCACAGGTTTCTGTATTGATGGGAGGAGTGGTAAAGGAAATTCCTGTTACCGAGGGAGCATTTGTAAAGAAGGGGGAAGTATTAGCTATTCTTGAAAATGCAGACTTTTTACAAATTCAACAAGACTACCTGGAGAGCAGATCCTCGCTGCAATATTTAAAAGCAGAATTTGAAAGACAAACTGAATTGCAAAAGGATAATATCAATGCTGCGAAGACATTTCAGCAAGCGCAAAGCAACTACAACATAGCGGTTTCAAAAACCAGTTTACTGGCCGAGAAACTAAAATTATTTGGTGTAAATCCCGAAAATCTATCGCCAGAAAAAATAAAATCATCATTCAACATTTCAGCGCCTATCAGCGGATACATAAAACGCATTAATATTTTTATCGGAAAATTTACAGAAACAAACATTCCGCTTTTTGAAATAGTTGACAATAGATTCCTGCATATTGATTTAACAATTTATGAGCAGGATGTTGCCAGGGTGCATGAAGGGCAGCAACTTACATTCTCTATTATCAACGATCCGCATCATTCACATACTGCAACTATTTTTAGCGTCAACAAGGCATTTGAAGACAACACGCAGGCGGTAATAGCCCATGCAAAAATTAATGATGTAGAAGACAATCTTTTGCCGGGTATGTTCATTGAGGCCCGTATACAAATTGATGATTACAAAACCATGTCATTGCCGGATGCGGCCATTGTAAGTAACGGAGATGAACATTACATTTATGTGGAGCATGAAAAAAACATTTTCCATCAGGTACAAATAGAAATTGGAACCAACGACATGGGTTTCACAGAAATCATTCCTCTGCAAAAAATAGATATAAGTGATAAAATTGCAATTACCGGAGCCTATTATTTATTAAGTCAGTTAACCAAAGGTGAGGGTGAGCACCACGAATAAAAAAATAAATAAAAATGTATTGTTGCAAGTAGCAGTAAAGCAAATATTTTCCAAGAGCGATTAATGAATCCTTTTTTAAAAGTGGCGAAACTTTCCAAAACCAGAAACTTTTCTTTTCCACCTAATGATGGTTGGATATGCGAAAGTTTGGGTAGGAGAATTTCGTATATTTGAATGTTATCAGGAACTGAATTAGCTCCTTGCTAACTTGAAACTCTATCGCTTTTATTGAACTTTTCTGGAACCACTTTGGAACTTCAACTTACACCGCCTTGAACGCAAACTGCACAAAAAAATAATAAAAATCTCCACCCCACGAAAATATTTAGCCACCTCACAAAACACGCTTTCATTTTTTCCCGACCCACAAGCCAACCCGAAAAAAAATGAAAGCGTGTTTTCTCCCCCTTTCTAACAGCTTCATAGCAAATTCACCTTATAATTTGAAACTTTAAAAAATCAAAGCAAAACAACATCATTCCACCTTCGCCGTTTATAGTTGTATCTTCACACCAGTAAATGAAAATCAAAAGTCACATAGCAAAAAGTTTCGCCTACCTGTTACTCATCGTAATGGTGTATCAGCACCTTTGCTCAGCTATATGTGCAATGGGTTCAGACGGATGTTGCGGAAAAGAGGACAACGATAACGACCATTGTAAAAAAACTTGTTGCACAGACGAAAAAGACCAAGACGGGAGAAAGCATGATTGCCAGGACATGCACCTTTCCTTTTTTACCACCACTGGACAATTCCCAAACGAAAAAACAGTAGATGAAATAAAAGTGTGGAGCACTTTTATTGCTCTCGTTACTCCTTTATATAATGTATTGCCCGTTTCGCAAAACAAAACCGATTTAGCGTATAACAGCTTTCACCCACCGCCACCTAAAGCGGACATAAGGGTTTTTATTCAGAGTTTCCAAATTTGATTTATTGATGTATTTGTTCACACGGCAGAATATTTTCTGACCGTGCAGGGCTGTTTTCAGTCCATTCATCATTAATTAAATTAGTTAAAACTTGAAATAAAAATCAAAATGAAAAATTCAATAATTGCAATGTTTGTAATCATGATTACCACATTGTATGCTTGTGCTCAAACAAAGCATTCAAAAAAAGACAAACAGCAAACCGCTGTTGTGCCAACTTTTGACGGCACAAATGCAGATGTAAAAACGCAAATTGGAAATGTTCTTTCAACATACTATCTTATGAAAGATGCCTTGGTAGCTTCTGACGAAACCGCAGCAAGCAAACAAGCAAAAGCATTTCGCAAAACCCTTGAAATGGTTGACATAAGTAAAATGACAAGTGCCGAACACAATTTCTTTATGCCACTGCAAACAAAATTAGATTACGATGCAGAACATATACAAGGCGCACCGGCTATTGACCACATGCGTGAACACTTCGATTCATTCTCTGAAAACATGTTTGCAGTTGCCAAAGCATTTAAAGCTAACAACGGCACAACCATGTATTTTGATTATTGCCCAATGCAAAAAGCAAGTTGGATAAGCAGCGAGGAAACAATAAAAAATCCTTACTACGGTAAACAAATGCTAACCTGTGGTAAAATCACGGAAACGATAAAATGAAATTAATGTGTGAAGCTTGTAACTTACTTCTCAAATTATGTAATGGTTTTTTATACAGGAAATACAATTTTGCAAGTTTATAGTTTATTGATTTTTAAATCGGGCTACAGCGAAACTGAAGAACGGGTAACAGCGCATCTGAATAAAAAAATAAAACAAATAAATAATAAAAATGAAAAACAAGAAAATGGTTGCCACCGTGTTTGCTTCAATGCTCATGCTGGTTGTATGCTTTACAGCAACTAATTCTTTTGCACAAACAAAAACCCAATCATCTACAATGAAAGATTGTTGCATGATGAAAGACGGAAAAATGATGTGCATGAAGGACGGAAAAGAAATGCCAATGGAAAAAGACATGACCATGAAAAATGGGACTAAATGTATGACCAATGGAGAATGTATTATGAAAGACGGAAAGAAAATGCAAATGAAAGAAGGTGAGTGTATGGATATGAGCGGTAAGATGGACAAATGTTCAATGATGAACAAAGACACTAAAAAGAAAACCGAAAAAAAGAGTTTGGCTATGACCTACACTTGTCCGATGCACTCCGAAGTTACAAGCGACAAGGCAGGTAAATGTCCAAAGTGCGGAATGGATTTAGTAGAAAAGAAATAAACTAAATCAAATTTA
>JANOBN010000512.1:0-9098 GCA_031411675.1 Bacteroidota bacterium
AATCTATTGTCTAGATACTTGATACTAGCTACTAGATACCAAAAAAAATGGATGCCCGCATCAATTAAGAAGCAGGCATCGCATCAACCTAAAACCCAAAACCTTGTCTTGATACGTAAGTTATCCCAAATAGGTTCTCAAAATTTTACTTCTTGAGGTATGTTTTAATCTACGTATTGCTTTTTCTTTGATTTGACGCACTCTTTCACGGGTAAGCTCAAATCTTTCACCAATCTCTTCAAGTGTCATTGGGGTGTCGCTCAGACCGAAATAAAGGCGGATTACATCGGCTTCACGAGGGGTGAGGGTGTAAAGGGCGCGCTCAATTTCACGACGTAAACTTTCAGTGATCAGGTTCATTTCCGGAGAGGGGGTGGAATCTTCACCCGGCATCAGATCCATTAGAGTACTGTCTTCTCCCTGCATTAATGGCGCATCCATAGAGACATGTCGTCCGGCGGAACGCATGGTGTCAATGATGTCATCAATCGGTAGATTCAGAATCACAGAGATTTCTTCATTGGTAGGTTCTCTTTCAAAATCCTGTTCCAACTGAGCAAATGCCTTGTTGATTTTATTAATATGTCCGATTTTATTTAATGGCAGACGAACAATTCGTGCCTGTTCCGCTAATGATTGCAGTATAGCCTGACGGATCCACCATACGGCATAGGAGATAAATTTAAAACCACGTGTTTCATCGAAACGCTGTGCAGCTTTAATAAGTCCCAGGTTACCTTCATTAATAAGATCACCCAGAGTTAAACCCTGATTTTGATACTGCTTTGCAACAGATACTACGAAACGCAAATTAGCTTTGGTAAGCTTCTCTAATGCATCCCGATCACCTTCCCGGATTTTCCGGGCCAGTTCTACTTCTTGCTCAGGCCTTAATAATTCAACCTTTCCAATTTCCTGAAGATACTTATCAAGAGAGGCGGTTTCACGATTGGTAACTTGTTTGGTAATTTTTAATTGGCGCATACTCATTTTTCTGTGTTAAAAACAACTGCGAAACGCCACATAAGGTTATGTGGTTGCATTCAACTACGAGGTCTATGGATGAATGGATGTAAGAAAAAAGAAAAGAGCGGGCTGTTGGCCCGCTCTATGAGTAAATTTTAAAGACTATTGCTAATATTTATACATTGTTTTAATTCCGTAAATCTTACAGATTATTAATTGTAATTGTTGTTATAATCCACAATTGGCGTGGATTACAGCAAGATACGTCAACTATTAATTCTGTGTTGGAACTTCACGTGGGGGTCTGTTTCCGGTATTTGGCAGCAAAACCTTACGTGACAAGCGGAACTTACCTGTTTTCTTATCTATTTCAATCAGTTTCACCTGAATTTTCTCTCCTTCTTTGAAAACTCCATCCATTGTTTCTAAACGGTCGTTGGAGATTTCGCTAATGTGAAGCAAACCATCTTTACCGGGCATAAATTCCACAAAGGCACCAAATGCCATGATGCTTTTTACTTTACCTTCATACACCTTACCAACTTCAGCAACTGCAGCTATCGCATTTACTTTTGCCAATGCAGCTTCTAAAGATTCCTTATTGCTGGAAGCAATTTCCACCACGCCTTCATTTCCTACCTCTTCAATATTGATAGAAGCTCCGGTTTCGCGTTGCATCTCCTGAATGATTTTTCCACCCGGTCCGATTACAGCTCCGATATATTCCTTAGGTATTCTGATTACAACGATACGAGGTGCATGTGGTTTATAATCATCAGCCGGCTTAGAAATGGTTTTACTCATTTCTTCCAGGATATGCAAACGTCCTGCTCTTGCCTGATTCAATGCCTGTAACAATACTTCATAAGGCAAGCCATCCACTTTAAGATCCATCTGACAAGCACAAATACCTTTTGTTGTACCTGTTACTTTAAAGTCCATATCACCTAAATGATCTTCATCACCAAGAATATCAGACAATACTGCAAATCTTTTTCCATCACTGATTAACCCCATTGCAATACCGGAAACAGGAGCATTAATCTTTATACCGGCATCCATTAAAGCAAGACTGGATGCACAAACGGTAGCCATAGAAGACGATCCGTTGGACTCCAGGATATCAGAAACGATTCTTAATACATAAGGATTAACATCATCACCCGGAAGTACTTTCTTTATGGAACGCATCGCCAGATTACCATGTCCTACCTCACGACGGCCAAGTCCACGGTTAGGCTTTACTTCACCTGTTGAAAATCCGGGGAAGTTATAATGTAAAAGAAAACGGTTTGTTCCGAAGAACATAGCGCCATCAATGATTTGTTCATCGAGTTTAGTTCCTAAGGTTACCGTAGTTAAGGATTGTGTTTCACCTCTTGTAAAAACAGCTGAACCATGAGCAGATGGCAGGTAGCCAATCTCACTCCATATCGGACGGATTTGAGTGGTGGTGCGACCATCCAGACGTTTACCATTATCCAGGATCTGATTACGTACAGCATCAAATTCTACTTCATGGTAATACTTCTTTATAAGGCCTGCCTTCTCTTTTTGTACTTCTTCTGATAAGGTAGCCACATACTCAGCTAATACTCCTGCAAAGGCCTCTTTACGGGCTTGTTTATCAGGATTACCTCTACCGGCTACTTCATATACTTTCGCATAAGTAGCGTCATGAATATGTTTTTTAAGCTCTTCGTCATTTACTTCATGAGAGTATTCGCGTTTTTTCACGCCACCCAGCATTTCCGCAAATTCTAACTGTGCTTTACACTGTTCCTTGATAGCATTATGACCAAACTGAATTGCATCGGCCATTTCCTGCTCTGATACTTCCTTCATTTCACCTTCTACCATCATAATATCTTTGGCATTTCCGGCAACAATCAGGTCAATATCTGCTCTTTCTATGTCTTTTATAAAAGGATTAATAACGAAATTACCATCGATACGTGCAACTCTAACTTCTGAAATCGGACCATTAAATGGTATGTCAGAAATAATAAGTGCCGCTGAAGCAGCCAATGCAGCCAAACAATCCGGCATTACTTGAGCATCAGCAGAAATGAGTGTAATCATTACTTGAGTATCAGCATGATAATCCTCTGGAAATAAGGGACGTAGGGCCCTGTCAACTAAACGACAGATTAAGATCTCATATTCTGATGGTCGTGCTTCTCTTTTAAAGAATCCGCCCGGAAATCTTCCGGCTGCGGCATATTTTTCCTGATAATCAACGGTAAGTGGCATAAAATCGATGCCTTCTTTTGCTTCTTTACTGGAAACTACTGTGGCGAGGATCATACAATCTCCCATTCTTACTACGACAGAACCGTCCGCTTGTTTGGCTAATTTGCCCGTTTCCATGCTGATCTGGCGTCCGTCAGCCAGTTGAAACGTTTTTGTGGTACCCTGAGGTTTTGACATTTTTTAAAATTGGTTTTTTTAAACGAAAAAAGGCAATTCCGTAAAAATTGCCTTTTTTTCTATGAATAATAAATCATTGAATTATTTCCTGATACCCAGTTCGCTGATAATAGCGCGGTAACGATTGATTTCCTTTTTCTGAAGGTAATCTAATAAACTTCTACGCTGACCAACCAGCTTGATAAGAGACCTTTGTGTGGAAAAGTCTTTTTTCTTAACCTTTAAATGCTCAGTTAAGTGGTTAATACGCTCTGTGAACATGGCGATTTGTCCTTCAGAATTACCGGTATTGGTTTCTGACTTTCCATGTTTTTTAAAGAGTTCTTTTTTTCTTTCAGACGTTAATAGCATGATATTTTTTTCGAATTTGATATTTTTCCGGAAAAGTGACTCCCGGTAATAAGGACGGCAAAAATAACAATTCCTTTGTATGTAGCAAGCAGGAATGTCATTAATTTTTTCAAGACTCTAAACGCCTAGTTTTCCAGCATTAACAAGAGCTGACCCAATTTCTTCTTAAGGTCTGTCCGCACCACAATAAAGTCCAGAAAGCCATGTTCCAGTACAAATTCTGACGTCTGGAAGTCTTTTGGAAGGTCTTTTCCAATGGTTTCCTTAACAACCCGGGGACCTGCAAAGCCGATTAAAGCGCCCGGTTCTGCAATGTTCAGATCGCCAAGCATAGCATAGGAGGCTGTTACACCACCTGTAGTTGGGTCAGTGAGCAGCGAGATGAAAGGCAGTCCTGCTGCGGATAGCTGGGTAAGTTTAGCTGCTGTTTTAGCCATCTGCATTAATGAAAAGGCAGCTTCCATCATTCGTGCACCTCCTGATTTGGATATGATCAGCAATGGTGTTTTGTGAGCAATGCTGTAATCGATAGCTCTGGCAATTTTTTCGCCCATTACCGATCCCATAGAACCTCCTATAAATTTGAAGTCCATACAGGCTACTGTTAATGGCAAACCATCAATTTTACCGGTAGCGGTTCGCATGGCATCCTTTAAGCCTGTCTTATTTTGGGTGTCAACGAGTCTGTCTTTGTATTTTTTAGTATCCACAAATTCAAGCGGATCAGCAGAAGTCATATTTGCATTGAGCTCTGTAAAGTGATTATCATCAAAAAGAATCTGGAAATATTCATTTGAACCAATTCGCTCATGATAGCCGCACTTTACGCACACCCACAGATGGTTGCTGTGTTCCTTGGCAGGAATAATCGATTTACAGGAACTGCATTTATACCAGAGACCCTCAGGAGTTTCTTTCTTCTCGTGAGTAGTAGTGGTGATGCCTTCTTTTATTCTTTTAAACCAACTCATTTTTAAATTAACATTTACGATGTACGATTTTTGATTTTGCAATAAGGTTTTTGGGTGGAAGTGCTTTAACTACAGCAAACTAACCCTTATTTATCTGACTTTTGAAGCTGATTTTGCTTTTTCAATGTTATTAATGATTTAGTGAAAATAGCAATTAATTCATCAGCTTCGCTTTTAAGTGATCTAATCAGATTTTTATCATTTACAATATTTACATCATCACTTAATTGAAGCCAGTAGAATGATTCGTCAGCTTCTTCTTCTACAATCTTTAATTTGTAAATGAAATCAGCTTTTGACTTAGCTCTGCAGGCTGCCCTGTAATTCGCGGCAACAGATGTGGCTGATCTAATAATTTGTTTCCCTATAACATACGCACCTGTAGAACCATCAAACTGATTTACAAGATGTATTATGTTGACAGAGAATTGGTGAGTCCTGGTAATAAGATCATTTTTTTTCATTGTTATTTAGGTTAGAATCCGTCAATGAAAACTATTAATTTATTTTTGCATTCTCTTAATCAATTCAAGTCCCAATAATCAGGGTTTTCTTTTTCTTCGATTCAAACACCATCAGTTTATTCCACCTTCCGGCATTTAAATCACAAATCGTAAATCGTAAATCGTAACTCAAGCAATAGTAACTTCTTTTTCCAAATATACATCCTGTATTGCATTTAACATGGCGATGCCTTCATTAAATGGTTTCTGGAAGGCTTTTCGGCCGGAAATTAATCCCTGACCACCTGCGCGTTTATTGATTACTGCTGTAGTAACGGCTTCTGCCATATCGGACGCCCCTTTTGATTCACCGCCGGAATTGATAAGTCCTGCTCTTCCCATGTAACAGTTCACAACCTGATAGCGACATAAATCGATCGGATGATCAGTAGTGAGTTCATTATACACTTTCGGATGTGTTTTACCAAAATTAATGGCTGTATAACCACCGTTATTAGTAGGTAGCTTTTGCTTTATAATATCAGCTTGGATTGTTACTCCCAGATGATTTGCCTGAGCTGTAAGATCTGCAGAGGTATGATAGTCAACACCATCTTTTTTAAATGCATTATTCCGCGTATAACACCATAAAACGGTTGCTAATCCTAATTCATGTGCATGAGCAAATGCTTCGGCAACTTCTACAATTTGTCGTGATGACTCCTGAGAGCCAAAGTATATGGTGGCACCTACCGCTGCTGCACCCATATTGTAGGCGTCCTCAATAGATCCAAACATTATTTGATCAAACTTATTTGGATAGGTGAGGAATTCATTATGATTGATTTTAACAATAAATGGAATTTTATGGGCGTATTTTCTGGAAACAGATCCTAATACACCATAGGTAGAAGCCACTGCATTGCAACCGCCTTCAATAGCCAGCTTTACAATATTTTCAGGATCGAAAAATATTGGGTTAGGAGCAAAAGAAGCACCGGCAGAATGTTCTATTCCCTGATCAACGGGAAGTATGGAAACGTAACCGGTTCCGCCTAAACGGCCTTGACCATAAATAGATTGAAGATTTCTCAATACGTTGTTATTCCTGTTCGTTGGAATAAAAAGACGATCTACAAAATCGCTACCGGGTAGATGCAAGTGATCTTTGCTCACCGTTTTACATTCATGGTTCAGCAGACTGTCAGCCTGTGCACCTAATAGTTCTTTAATTTTCGTGATTGACATAACTCTGAAATTCTAAATTAAAATCCTCATTAATACATTTCGGGAATTTACTGGTTAATAGAAGCCGATTGATATTCCCTTTTTATTTATCAATTGGGCAAAGCTAATTAAATCCTGAAAACGTCGCTATAACAAGTCCGTAGCTCTGTTGCCGGTGTTGAAAAGCAGATCGAGGGCACTAAGATTTGGGGTGAATCCAAATTTATTTTGAAAAACCTGATTATAAGGCAAAAGGGTGATTTCTGTAATGGGAATATTGCTTTTTGCCTCTGCAAGAAAGAGCCTGTTTTCTGTATGCAATTTATTCTTCCGGTCGATAAGCACTACTTTGCTCTTCATTTTTTTAAGCAGGAATGAAAGCAATGAAGCATTTAACTCAAACAGATATTCATATTGCAGCCGGTAAACAGACGCTAACTCATCACTTAAAAACTCAAAATAGGGTGATCGCCCGTAAGCGGTTTTAATGGCACGCCAATGTATTTTTTGCCAGGGTTCCGCATAGCTGATTTTGACTTCTTTCAACGGTTGTTTAACTCCGGATTGATGAATTACCGGAACGGAGAGACATTGAATGCCATTGGGGGAAAGAATGAAACAACGATTTCGTACGGTTTGTTTTTGGAAGATACCTTCAACATCAATTTGCAATTCGGTAAATTTTTGCAAGTGATATAGGTATTCAACTGATGGTAAATAACAGGATGGAAAATTCCCTGTGGCAGAGGAATTTAGGGCATTCATTCTAACGACAAAAGAGATTTTTCCTAATCGTTGTTCCAGTGAATAATATTGAATAAACGGCTCCATCGGATTTTACTTAAGAAACTTCCGTTGGCATCCCAGCTCATCCAGATGAATACTGCTTTTCCTACAATATGATCTTCCGGAACAAAGCCCCAGAAACGGGAGTCGGCTGAGTTATGTCTGTTGTCTCCCATCATAAAGTAATAATTCATTTTGAATGTGTAGGTGTTTGTTTCCTTATCATTGATATATATTCTGCCGTCTTTTTCTACCAGCTTGTTTCCTTCATAAACACTGATAACACGGCGATACGGCGCAATATTTTGTGCTGTTAAGGTAATGGTAGCACCTTTTTTAGGTATATATAAAGGACCAAAGTTGTCTACGTTCCAGTTACTGTTTGGATCCTGAGGAAAAATCATCGCGTCACCCTGTCCGGCAGGTTGATTCATCACTTGTAAGTATTTTACAATTGACATGGATTTAATAGCATCAGCATTGGGTTGAGTCAGGCAAAACCGGTATTGGCCTTCCATAGAAACACGGCCACCATCGGTTACATCCATCTTTTGCAAAGTGCGTTCGTTAATGCTGCTTCCATCGGTCTGAATATCGTATATATATTGGCTTTTCTTCGGCAACATGGCAGCTTTACCGTTGATATATACTGTGCGGTTGATTATATGAATTGTATCGCCACCTATGCCAATACAGCGTTTAATGTAATGGGTTTGCTTATCTACCGGACGTTCATCCTCCATGGGGTAATTAAAGACTACAATATCATTATTTTTCACGTCGCTGAATCCGGGCAAACGGTGGTAACCCAGTTTAATGGCTTCACTGTATGATTTTCCACCGAATACAGGCAATTCCTGATGAGTAAAAGGAACGCTCAAAGGCGTCATGGGAGTCCTGGCTCCATAATGCATTTTACTAACGAAAAGAAAGTCACCTACCATGAGTGTTTTTTCCATAGAAGGGGTTGGGATGGTAAAAGCCTCAAAGAAAAAGGTACGTATAATCGTTGCAGCAATAACAGCAAATACGATGGCATCAATCCATTCGCGGGTTTTACTCTTATGTCCACTGCTTTGCCAGAATTTCCAATTCATAATTTATTTATTAAAGTGGGTGAAATTAGTCAATAGTTAAAAGTTAATAGTTAATAGTTTAAAGTTAATAGTTATCGCGAGGTAATGGTTATTGAGTTATTGGTTTTCATTAATCTGCTAATCTGCTAATTAGCTAAATATCAAATTGGCTAATTGGCTAATTAATTTCATCGTTTCAACACATCCTGCATCGTAAACATCCCTTTCTTCCCGACAATAAACTCAGCCGCGAGCACCGCACCTTCAGCAAATCCTTTTCGGGAGAACGCATTATGGGTGATAATCATCTCATCTACCTCGGAGGAGTATCTTACACTATGTTTACCTATTACGTCCTTTTCACGCAATGAATGTATTACCAGATCACTTGCGGAAGCTTTTTCATCCTCAGTAACCCAGCGTATTTTTCGTTCGAGCTGCCCTATAATTCCTTCTGCCAGCGTAATACCTGTTCCGCTTGGCTTATCCAGCTTATTGAGGTGGTGTACTTCTTCAATATCAACCTTATATTGCGGACGATTGTTCATTAACGCTGCAAGACGGCTATTCATTTCAAACAAAATGTTAACGCCAATGCTGAAGTTGCTGGCATAAAGCAATGTGCCGTTCTTTTGTGCACACAGCTCTTCTACTGATTTCAGCGAATCATACCATCCTGTAGTACCAATAACAACGGGTATATTATTTTCGAGACAACGGTTGATGTTTTGCAACACACTATCCGGACGACTGAATTCAATCACTACATCAGCATTCCGTAAATCAGTATCGGTAACCGTTGCGGCATTACTGCGGTCAATCTTTAAAATAATCTGATGACCTCTTTC
>JANOBN010000513.1:0-2743 GCA_031411675.1 Bacteroidota bacterium
GGACTGTTTACTGATTACAGATGGAATACCAAACTGCACTGCTTCAACAGCTGATAAGCCGAAAGGCTCAGATACGGATGGCATTACATAAACATCGGCAATTGATAACAAAGTCCGCACTTTATCCAGATTCAGGAATCCGGTAAGATGAAAACGATGAGCGATTCCTTTCTGAGCAGCTTTTTCCAGCAATTGGTTGAAATATTCACCGGTTCCGGCCATAACAAATCGTACTTCAGGGTGTGCTTTTACCACCCTTTCAGCTATATCCAGAAAGTATTCAGGACCTTTTTGACGGGTTAACCTGCCTACGAAAAGTACCATTTTTTCTTTAAACAACTTTTCCGACTTAAATGGTGTTACCGGGCGAATACCATTATGTACCGTATAAATCTTAGCCGGGTCAATATGATAATATTCCTTAATAATATCACCTGTGAAGTTACTTACCGGCATCAGCACATCGGCTGTTTCCATTCCTTTTTTCTCCATCTGATATACCCAGCCTTTGCTATGAGGTCCACCCCGGTCAACTTCAAGTGAATGGATATGAACAACAAGGGGTTTACCGGTTTGAGCTTTGATTTCCATGCCGGCAATCATCGTCATCCAGTCGTGGGCATGGATAATATCAAAATCCATACTGCAGGCCAACTTAGCCGCTAGTTTTCCAAAAACCGTAACTTTTTCAATAACATTTCCGCCATAAAGATCATCGATACTGAAAATGTCAAAAGTGTCGTTGCCAACCTGTACCTTTTTGATATACTGGCTATCAACATTACCTTGATTTTCCGCTTGAGAATTATAATAGGGATTCAGGTCACTCATAATAAAATGAACCTGTTTTATTTTCTTGTAACTATCCGCATGACCAATATTGCGCAGTGTTTTAGTATCAATGGTATTTAAACCGATAAGCTCCAGATTTTTTACAACAAAGTCAGGGTTTGACTTTGGAATAATCATGGTAACATTGGCGTGCTTAGCCAGGGCAATACAAAGGTCGTGACAAGCAACACCAAGACCTCCATTTATAACAGGTGGGAATTCCCATCCGAGCATTAAAACCCGGGGGGCATTTTTCTTAGTGGGGATGGTGGCCTGGCTCATTTAAACTGTTAAATATAAAGTGGTAATTTTAGTTATTTTAAAGAATGCAAAGGTACTCCCGTAACGCATACAAACAAACGACTTTAGGGGTAGAAACCAAAATAAAGAAGGAAGAATCTCCAAGAATCTTTCAGGACAGTAGTTTAGGGGCACAATGGTTGCAGATTATTGATTCCCGGAAGGGTAAAAATCGGTAATTTTTAGTAATCCAATAACAACCGGCACGTTCTTCGGAAATATTTAATCTAATCTGTATTCTTAACTGAAAACCTATTTAAAACCTAATGCCCTTTGGCCGAAATAGTTAAAAAGCGTAAATTTATTATCACGATTAACGCCGGCGATGTTTGGGGCTGATCTCAGTCTCAGCCGGATTGTTAAAGCATTGAAAAGTGCCTTTGCCTGCTTCCTAAATTGAGGTTTAACTTGGATTTCAAGGATAGTATTTTCACCCTGATTCATTATTTGCATTATCTAAAAATGGGCTCCCATAAGCCTACCCTTTTATAGCAATTTAAGCACATGTAGGAGGAATCTTGGCTTGCAATTGAAAATTCTAGTTGCTACCAGTTTATGCGTAAACATTTAAAAAAACATAAAGCTGAAAGTGTCTATGATACTTTTTTATTCAAAAGAAAGCAGTAATAAAAAATACAAAAAAATCAAGGTGTTGACAGAGCCACCGGAATAATTTTTCCATTCATCAATTGATGGCTGTACAAAGAAAAATGCGCAATAAACTCTGCCATTTGAACCGCACTTACAGGTGCATTATATCCGGGAAAAGCCTCGTTCAGCATTTCTGTTTGCACAGCTCCCAGGCAAAGGCAATTCATTTTTATTGTGGTTTCCTTAAGTTCCTCTGCAAGACATTCGGTAAGTCCAACTAATGCTGCTTTGCTGCTGCTATAAGCCGACAGTCCTGCAAACTTCTGAACTCCCTGGAATCCACCCATACTACTGATATTTACCACATGTGCTTCCGGGGCGGCTTTAAGGCGAGCAAACAGCTGCTGGAAAAGAAGATATGGAGCAAAAACATTTATTCTGTATGAAACTTCGAGGTCACTTACCGTAATTTCTGAGAAAGGTTTATTAATCAATGTTCCGGCATTGTTAATAAGAGCATCAATACTGGTAATCTCGTGTGCTGTTAGAAAATCATTTAGAACACTAAATTTATCAGCGACAAAATCAAACGGTAAATAAATAATATTTCCAGAAATAACTGATGAGGAAAGCTTTTTCAAAGCAGCTTCATTTCGCGATAAGGCTATAACGTTACAGTTGTACCGATTGGCAAGCGTTACTGCTGTTTCATAGCCTATACCCCTTGCGGCACCTGTAATTACTACTGTTTTAGACATATTTATGAAGTTATACGCAACGAATGTAAAGCAAATTGGTAAAGTAGAGATACATAGGGTAATGCATGCTTTAAAATCTTAACTTAGCCGAATCTTTAAAAATTAAAAAAATCGGTTGTTGGGAGTTAGTTTATAGAGCTATTACATGGTGATTTCCATATATTCAGAATAGATGCGATTCTTGAAAAACACGAATTGTGAACCCGTCGAATAAAGAAGCCTGTTTTATTGAATATCTTAAGCCATTTTCCTTACTCCTGAAT
>JANOBN010000514.1:0-2905 GCA_031411675.1 Bacteroidota bacterium
CAACCGGTTGTCCATCTGCCAATGCCCATAACTGATATTGTTTTCCTGCAGGGGGAACCGGTAAATTGTTTACATTTATATATACTTCATGTGAAGCAGTATTCCAGAAAACGGTAGCAATTGAATTGGGAGAAAGTGTGGAGCCTTTAAGAACAACAGTCTTACTTTCGGCTGAACTGATAGTAGCCAATTGGTTTTCATATCGTGTTTTTTCAACCTGAAATACGGTTGCAATCTGTTCTTTTTCCTGTGTTAACAGACTCATTTCCTGCTTCACTTCTTTTAGATTGCGGTAGAGATAATAATTAAAACCTGCACTTAAAAGAAACAGTCCGATAGAAGCAGCGGCTGCATATTTATAAAAGTGAGATTTTCGGGTATCTACAACATCCATACTTACAATTCGTGGCGTAGTACCGGTTATATCAGCAATAATTTTTGAACGTAATGCTGCAGAGGGTTGATTCGCTTGCAATGCTGCATGCGATAATAACGATGCTTCAATAGCTTCCACCTCCAGGGTAACTTCCGGATGTTTACTCATCATCTCCTGCACCTGAGTTACCTCTTCTGCAGTGGCCAACCCCAACACGTAGGATTCCAAAATGCCTGATGATATATATTCCTGAGGATTCAAATTTCTATTGTTATTTCAATGATATATGGAAATATTTCAATTCTACTTAACTCCCAGTTTATCGCGAAGCTGAATGATCGCTGCACGTATTCTGGTTTTTACAGTGCCTAGCGGAATGTTAAATTCTTTGGCAACTTCTTCATGTGTATAACCCTTAAAGTAGAGCAGATCGATCACCTGTATATATTCCGGCCGCAGCTTTGATACCGTTTCTTTCAACCCGATATGATCTACTTTACTGTTAACCTGCGTTTGAAGGTTAATGCTACTTACGGAGTCGTCTACCTTTTGGTTTTTATTCTGCTGCCGAAAGTCCTTCGAGCGGTAAGTATCAATTGCATAGTTCCGGGTAAGATTGATCAACCAGGTAAATAAACGACCTTTAGATGCATCATAGGAATCCAGATTCTTCCAGATTCGAATAAAAGTCT
Organism: Bacteroidota bacterium; assembly: GCA_031411675.1. Lineage (GTDB taxonomy): Bacteria > Bacteroidota > Bacteroidia > AKYH767-A > OLB10 > JANOXC01. The sequence continues at coordinate 1,069 of JANOBN010000514.1, forward strand.
CCTGCAATACGTCTTCTGCAAGATCATCATCATTCACAATACGGAAGATAACACCATATAAAGCACTGCTGTAGTGGTCATACAGATATGTAAAGGCCTCCGGATCTTTCTCCTGAAGCATTCGTACTAACTCTTCTTCTTTTAGTTGTATTTTACTCACAAAAACTGTTTGATTCATGCAAACTTAGGTAAAAATAATCAAGATACAATACCTTTTTCACCAACTTAACAGATAGAATGGCCAATCCCTGAGGATAAAATCATAAAGATGTATTCCGGATCAATTGATCATACATTTGAGATGACCACGAATTATCAATTGAATTTTAATCCACAGATAATTAGGTATTTATAAAATTTATTTGGAAACCCTGAATTATATATCGTAATATTGCGATCAATAAATAAGACAATGGGGCTCGCCAAGACAGAAGAATTTACCGTACGGGATAATAAAATTGCACAGTTTGCAAAAGCACTGGCCCATCCTGCAAGGGTTGCAATTATTCAGTTGTTACTGAAACAACAGACTTGTATTTGCGGAGATATTGTGGATGAATTACCATTATCACAATCTACCGTATCACAACATCTCAAAGAGTTAAAAAATGCCGGACTTATTAGTGGAGAAATTGAAGGCGTAAAAACCTGTTATTGCATTGATGAAAAAGCATGGAAGCAGGCAAAGGATTATTTGAATCTTTTATTTAATCAGCCTCTTTCTGGTAAAAAGTGCTGTTAAAAAAATTTACGATCATAAAACGTAATATTACGATAAAATAATAAAATAAATGTCATGAAAACAACAGCAGAATTAAAACAAATAGTGAAAGAAAAATACAGTGAGATAGCATTACAGGATAATCCATTGAATGCATCTTCTTGCTGCGGCGCCACATCATGTTCTACAGAAGTATATAACATTATGACAGACGATTATTCCGCTGTTAAGGGATATAATGCCGATGCTGACCTTGCATTGGGTTGTGGCTTACCTACGCAGTTTGCAAAGATTAAAGCAGGAGATACGGTTATTGATTTGGGTTCCGGTGCCGGTAACGATTGTTTTGTTGCAAGAACAGAAACAGGCGAAACAGGAAAAGTTATTGGCATCGACATGACAGAAGCAATGATTAACCGTGCAAGAATCAATGCAGAGAAGCTGGGCTTTAATAATATTGAATTCCGCTTAGGAGATATTGAAGATTTGCCGGTAGGTGAGAACAGAGCAGATGTTGTAGTAAGCAACTGTGTTTTAAATCTTGTTCCTGATAAAGCAAAAGCATTTAATGAAATCTACAGAGTGTTAAAACCCGGTGGTCATTTTTCTATTTCTGATATTGTTTTAAAAGGTCACCTTCCGGAGATGATACTGGCAACTGCTGAATTGTATGCAGGTTGTATCTCCGGAGCTATTCAGAAGGATGAATATCTTGATATCGTTGTTAAATCAGGTTTTGAAAACATTATTATTCAAAAGGAAAAAGCTATCGTTGTTCCTGATGATATTCTTAAAAATTACCTTTCAGAGGAGGAAATTAATCTATACAAGTCAAGCGGAACAGGGATATTTAGCATTACCGTTTATGCCGAAAAGAAAAAAGATAAATGTTGCGTTACGGAATGTTGTAATTAGTATTTTTAAATCTTTAATACCAACCATATGCAGAAATCGAAAGTGTTGTTTCTGTGCATTCATAACAGTGCAAGAAGTCAGATGGCGGAAGCATACCTTAAAAAGTTTGCCGGCGACAAGTTTGAAGCAGAAAGTGCAGGACTGGAACCCGGCAAATTGAATCCACTTGCAATAGAAGCAATGCAGGAGGATGGAATAGAC
>JANOBN010000515.1:0-5169 GCA_031411675.1 Bacteroidota bacterium
TGCGGATTCTGTTCACTGGAATTTTGATGACCCTACAACAGGCACACTAAATATTTCCAATCTTACCAATCCTCAACATATCTTTTCTTCAACCGGTGCTTATGATGTCACTTGCATTGTTTATGATCTTGGTTTAAGTGATACTGTAATTAAAACATTAAATATATTGCCACTTCCTGTAGTATCACTTGGCAACGATACGAATTTGTGTGCCGGGCAAGTGCTCGTGTTGGATGCAAGCAGCTCAGGTGCCGGAAGCTATCAATGGAGTGATTTATCTACCAACCCCACATTAGCCTATTCTTCTGCAACTGCTGCATCAACAACAATTTGGGTGGAGGCTACTTTAAATGGTTGTTTGAAGCGAGACAGCATTGACATTAACAATTATATATATCCTGCTATTAACCTCGGAATTGATACTACAATTTGCGGACTTCCCGGATACACACTTAATGCTAATCCATCTAATATTCCAGGATATACCTATCTGTGGCAGAATAGCAGTTCTTTAGATACATTTTATATTACAACAACAGGAACTAACAGTTACAATGTTACTGTAAATAATAACGGTTGTAAATCTTATGATACAATTCAGGTAACATTAAGTCCGTCAATCAATCTTAATCTTGGCTCCGACACTTCTACTTGTGATAATGCATTCGTAACTCTGCAAGATGTCAATGCTGCATCATTTAGTACTTATCAATGGTCAACCGGTGCAACAACAACATCCATTTCAGTCAACATTGCTTCTTCTTATACCTTAACAGTAACTGCAAATGGTTGTCAGGATATTGATACAATTACTGTAAACGCCAATAACAGTCCGGTAGTAAATCTTGGTATAGACAGTATACTTTGCGAAGGAGAAATTTATGTTTTAAATGCAGGCAATTCCGGGGCAACTTATTTGTGGCAGGATGGCTCTACGCTACAAACGATACAGGCTATTGCCGATGATCAATATATTGTTCAGGTAACTCAATCCGGTTGTACAGGAAGTGATACCGTGCTGCTTACCTTTATAGCAACGCCACAATTATTTCCGATTACCGATACTACCATTTGCAGAGGAACACAGGTATTTCTGGATATCACCAATATTATTCCCGGGTTCACCTTTCAGTGGAGTGATGGTTATCCTGACCCATACCGTTTGATTGAAGATGAAGGTACTTATTATGCAACTGTTACAGCAGGAAAATGTAGTAACAGTTCTTCTTACACCCTTCGCTTGCTTGATGAACCGGATATATATCTTGGAGAAGATACAATACTTTGTCTTGGTGGAATATGGACAATTGATGCATCATTTCCATCATCCACTTATTTGTGGCAGGATGGAACCACCAATCCTACTTACGTGACTAATTACTCCAACACATTTGGTGTGCAGGTAACTAATCAATGCGGAGTAGATGTTGATTCAATGAAAATAGATTTTGTTGAATGCAATTGTTTTGTAGTATTCCCAAATGCTTTTACACCAAATCATGACATCTTTAACGAGTACTATAATTTTAAATATGATTGCCTTGCATTTATATCAGATTTAAAAATATATAACCGCTGGGGTATGCTTGTTTTTGAAAGTACTGATCCTGAAATCGGATGGAATGGAATTTATGAGGATAAAGAAGCACTTCCTGATGTATATGTTTATTTTTTAACATATACCGGAGTAATTGATGGTGTTGTTCAGGAAAGTATTAAACGCGGAACTTTTTTATTGTACCGATAGCATAAACTATTTTGCCGGGGTAACTTTTGTGCCCATCTTATAAATCATTTCTTCGGCCGTAGTACCATTTTCATTATAGATTATCCATTTACCATCACGTTCTCCGTTTTTATATAATCCTTTTTCCCTGAGTTTGCCATTGGTATAATAAAGAATAGAAAGTCCGTTTTCTACGCCATTAACATAATTGATTTCAAAAATAAGAGTGCCGTCCATATTGTATTGCTTTACAATGCCCTCTTTTTTCCCTTTTTTATAATTCAACTCATGAGCCAGCACACCATCTTCATAAAAAACTTTCCAGGTGCCTTCAGGTATTCCGCTTTTATACTTTTCAATTGCACTGATGGTATCCGCTTTTTCATGGTAGTAAATCCAGATACTATCCTTCTGTTGGCCCTGATAAATTCCTTTTGCCATTATTTTTCCACTTTCAAAATAGCTGATTCCTTCTCCCCGAAGGGAGTTCTTTCCAAACTGAACAACGGCCTTAAGCATACCGCTTTCATACCAGGTTTTGGAGATGCCAACAGGTTTATCATTCAAAAAGCGGGATTCACTGCATAAAGTATCTGTCCTGTAGTACTTCCGCCAGATGCCTTGCTTAAGTCCCTTCGCATCTTTCCTGTTGATAGTGTCCCCTTTAAATACCTTAAAATCCTGTGAAAAGGATGATACAGAAAGGAGCAAACCAAGTACTAGGATTATGTTTCTCATGGCACAAAAATATTCAAGCGATGTTAGTACTTAACGTTTGTTTAAAAAAACTATTTTTGAAGTTCTCCGACCATGAAAAAAAAACTGTTACTATTATTCAGTCTGTTACTTTGTTTTGGTTCTTATAGCCAGATTATAACAGGTACCATTACTGACAAAATCAACGGTGAGCCTTTAATTGGCGCCACAGTTATCATCAAAGGCACCACAAAAGGGGCTTCAGCAGATATTAACGGAGCTTTTACCCTGGAATTAAATCAGCCTTTGCCCGTTACTCTGGTAAGTTCTTATGTAGGCTATGTTAATCTTGAACAAACTATTACCGATGCCGCCGTTAAAGTGCAGTTCCGCATGGTCGCTGTTCAAACCAACCTGAAAGAAGTCAGCATTACTGATACCCGTTTAACCGAGAAGCAAAGAGAAGCTCCTCTTACCGTTGAAGCAATGGACATTATTGCCATCAAAGAAACACCGGCTGCAAATTTTTACGAAGGTTTAGGTCAGCTAAAAGGTGTGGATATTACTTCTGCCAGCATTGGTTTTAAAGTTATTAATACCCGGGGATTTAACAGTACTTCACCCGTACGTTCACTTCAGATTATTGATGGAGTAGATAATCAGTCCCCGGGATTGAATTTTTCATTGGGCAACTTCCTGGGATGTTCAGAAATGGATGTATTAAAAGTAGATCTTGTAGCAGGTGCAAGTTCCGCATTTTACGGCCCTAATGCATTTAATGGTGTAATCAGTATGAATACCAGAAGCCCTTTTGTAAAACCCGGATTTGAAATATCGGCAAAAACAGGATCACGTAATCTACTGGAGACTTCCATGAGGTATGCTGTAGTTATTAAAAACAAAAAGGGAGTCGATAAGTTGGGAATGAAGTTTAATGCATTTTTTATGAGAGCAAATGACTGGGAAGCTAACAATCTTGCTGCAACGCCTCAATCAAAAAGCAAAGTGGGTAATCCCGGAAGGTATGATGCGGTAAATATTTATGGCGATGAGTATAATGCAATCAGTGATGCTACATCCAGGACTGTTGGTGATCCGGGACTTGGAATTTATTATCGTCGTGGTTACGCTGAAAAGGATCTGGTTGATTACAATACAGAAAATGTAAAGTTGTGCGCGGCATTTCATTATAAGGTCAAAGAGGAAAATGAAATTATTTATAGCAGTAATTTTGGATATGGTACTACAGTTTATCAGGGCGACAACCGCTATAGTCTGAAAGATATTCAGTTTTATCAGAATAGAATTGAATATCGTAAGAAGGATAAATTCTTTATTCGTGTGTATGAAACTCATGAAAATGCAGGCAAGTCATACGATGCTTACTTCACTGCGTTATTAATTCAGCGTGCTGCTAAAAAAGATGGTGACTGGAATAAAGATTATCTAAATTATTACAATACATTTATTCAGCCAAAAGTAATGGCACAGCCCGGTTATATACCGGCATATCAGGGTTATGGACAAAATTATATTGATAGCCTGCAAGCCTTCCTTTCAACTATTACAGATTCATTGACTGTATGGCATAACCTTAATTTAAATTATGCTGATAATTATATCCAACCTGGATCAACGAATTTCGCGGCTTTTTATGAGCCGGGTACAGCAAGGTTTGACTCTGTTTTTAATTCTGTAATCAGCAAAGAATCCTTTGCTCAGGGTGGTTCCAGATTCTTTGATAAGTCTGCTCTTTATCATGCACATGGAGAATATAAATTTGAGTTAACCGGATTAGATATTACCACAGGAGCCAGCTTACGTTTTTATCGCCCAAATTCAAGAGGCACTATTTTTAGTGATACTTCCTATTTCAGAGTTGATTCATTATTTAATTCTGATAATACTTTCAACAGAGTGGATTCTGTATCTTTAAGAAAAAAAATCACTAATGATGAGTTTGGAATTTATATTGGTTTTGAAAAAAGATTATTTGCTGAAAAATTAAAATTAAATGCAACGGCACGATTAGATAAAAACGAGAACTTCCCATATTTGTTTTCCCCGGCTTTGTCAGCAGTTTATTCCGCGAACAGCAATCATGTATTTCGGGCTTCCTTTTCATCAGCAATCAGAAATCCCACTTTAACCGATCAATACCTCTATTATCAGGTCGGGAGAGCAATATTAATTGGTAATATCAACGGATTTCAAAATCTCGCTACTGTAGAATCCTTTATTAACTACCTGAACACTAAAAATATTGATACTTTACAATATTTTAATGTTGCTCCTGTTGTTCCGGAAAAGGTAAAAACAGTTGAAGTAGGTTATAGGGCTTCTTTATTTAACCATTTATATATTGATGCTAATTATTATTACAGTTTTTATGATGATTTTATAGGATACAGAATAGCAACCGACATTGATACTTTTACATTGTATCAGCCATTTTCACCACCTTCGAAAGAAATACAATTCAATAATTTTTTACGTATTGCTTCCAATGCAACAGAGCGTGTAACCACACAAGGATTCAGCATTGGTTTAAATTATTATTTTAAAAAGTTTTATTCTTTGAACGGAAATTATTCTTTTAATAAATTAAATAAAGAATCATCTGACCCTTTAATTCCGGCTTTTAATACTCCTGAAAACAAGTTTAATATCGGTTTCGCCGCAAGGGATATTATTACCGAAAACATTAAAAACTGGGGCTTCAATATAAATTACCGGTGGGTAGAAGG
>JANOBN010000516.1:0-3181 GCA_031411675.1 Bacteroidota bacterium
GTGTTTATCGTAAGGCAATTAAGAAGTCTTACTAATTATACAAAGGCTTAAGTCAGAAAATAAGACTTAAGCCAACTTTGGGGTTTAATAGTCAATGACTATTACCATTAAAAATGGTGAGCACTACTCTTTTATGTTCTACATAATTTTTTTCTGATATCCCCTTTATTTAACACTCTTCAAATACATTTCCTCCACCTGTTCCCGTGCCCAGGGCGTTTTGCGTAAAAAAACCAGGCTTGACTTTATGCTCGGATCAATAGTAAAACAACGGATATTTATCTGATCCCCCATTTCCTCCCAGCCATATTTCGCTACAAGATGCTTTAACATCATTTCAAGTGTTACGCCATGAAGAGGATTGTTGGTCTGGGGGTTATTCATTTAATGAGATGATGTTATTAATTTATTTTTAAATATACGTTCTTTTTGTTTTGTTCCTTTAGATCAAAATAAAAAATTCCGCTTTTCATTTGTAAGTTAAAAATCATCGCCAATGAACCTCAAGCATTTTTTCCATCCACGGGAATTGAATCATAAATATGTTCCATGGTAATTTATCCAAGAGTATATCATAAGCCCTTTCTTCCACATGCAACTTATTTTTTTCTTTTTCATAAACAAGTTCTGCTGATCTTTTTAAGAAAGAATCCCGCAAACCTTCTATACTTGTTTTCCCAAGTGCTTGCCAGTGGTTTATTACGGCATTAAGTAACTCTTCGGAGATTGCCTTTTCTTCTTCAGTGATTTTTGAAGGACTGCTTTTTGAGGATTGAAGATTAATATTGCAAAGCATTCCGTTTAATGAAAGATTTTTGCTTTCAGAAAACTCCTCTCCGGTAGCCAGATATTCCAGCAGATGCGCTCCACGAATTGCTGCCTCATCCGAAATGAATTGACCTTCGTTTGTGAATTGAAGTATATTAAAATAACTCGGCAAAAAAGGATGTAATATTACCATCCCCGCATTTTCAACAATGATGTTATTCGCTCCTGTTTGCTCTGTCATTTTACACTTTTTATCATGATTATTCTTTACCAGTTCCCCGCATACCCTAAATCTTCAGAGGTGAAATGCTTTAAATAATCTACTTTCAATTTTAATATCTGGCGTATGTGAAGATAATCGTGCACCAGCCAGTTTTCCAGAAACATTTTAGCCGACATCCTGCCAAATTTCGGATGCACATAAGCACTATTCCAGTCAGGATTTACCAGTGATAACAGCCATTTCACCGATTGCTGTCTTTCAATTAAAAATTGCTGCACCTTTTGCTGATAATTTTCATGAATATAATTTCGTGACAACACCCACCCTTGCGGATCAATTGAAATTAAAGGTTCTGTCGGTGTTTTCAAAGCATGTTTTACCCGTGCCCTAAAGTCTTCTCTTTCTTCATCGTACAAATGACAAACAATCTCCAGCAAACACCATTTATCAGGTTGCTGTTTCCACAGGTATTCTTCTGCTGTTTTGTTATGCAATAAATGATGAAAAACAAATCCATTCTCTTCCAGTTCTTTCACAATGAAACGATAATCAAACGTTGTATTCATGAAATGACTTTTTTAATATTATTTATTCGGGCTATCTGTTTTTGATAATCCAATTAGCTCGCTAAAGTAAAAATTTGTTTATGTTTAAATTCAAGAATCCTTTAATAAAAACGCCTTTCCCGACTCCGGAAAGACTTCTTATAATTCTAATTCCCCGCATCAACTAATACCCGATAACTATTAACTTTTAACCCAATAACCAATAACAATTAACCATTAACTTTTAACTTTTAAGCGATGCATCATCAACACCTCCCCATTCATCACCACATTCCTGTCATACTTCAAACCAATGCACTCCAGCAATTTTATAGATCTTGTATTGTCGGCTGTTGTAATTCCTAATAGCTCCTTCTTCTTTAATATTTTCATTGCATATTCAACCGTGGCTTGTGCAATTTCCAATGCATAGCCTTTGCCGGTAAATTGAGGTAAAAATGCAAAGCCAATATCAGGATGCTCCAGATCTGCCCTTTTAATAATGCCACACATTCCAACAGATTCTTGACCTTCTTTCAAAGCAACGCGGTACAATCCAAAACCATTTTGAGCATATCTTTTAATCGGGCCATTTTCTAAATACTGAATTGCCTCTTCTTCCGTTTTAACATTCCGCTCGCCGATATATTTTAACCATCCTTCACTGTTCAGTAACTTTATGATGAAAACTGCATCTTTATAAGTAAATTCCAATAAATTTAAATGTTCCGTTTCCAAAATTTTTTTCATGCCCTAATCTTATAAAAAAATTACTAAAGATTTTATATACCCTCACCCTATTCCCAATTCCTTTCTTTTCTTTTTAGTAAGCCCAGCAGCTATTAATTCATAGGACGTTTCTATCAGATGTTTCCACTGCGCAGGAGTGATAGCATTACGTTCCTTAATACAAATCCACTTTGCCCTGACCAGATACGGTGCCGGAACAATACCCTGCTGTTCACATAAATCATCAAAATCCTGCAAGCTGGCCTTTAAAGATACCGGTGCCTCCACATCGAAGCCTGTTACGCAAAACATTTTATCTCCTACACAAAAACACAAATCATGCTCCCATTTCACGTCTTCCGTAACACCTGGTAGTCCCAAACAGAAATGTCGAAGTTGTTCCAGTGTCATGTTAAAATCTAAAGCGTAAAGTTAACATGGTTTTTTCCGTTTTGTTCTGCCTTTTTGCCTCCCCATAATTATATTCTACCCAAAATGCCGCCTTTCTCATAACATCTCTGCTATATTACCGTTAAATAGGAGTTAAAAGCAGCAAAACCCTTTCTGCAAAGCCTTTCATTGTGACGTGTTACTTCTTACCTTTGTGCATACATGACTACTCCTGATAACTACCAACTCCTGCTGAATAAGCTGGATGACTTTATACGTAAGTACTATAAGAACCAATTGATTCGTGGTGTTTTATATGCGATTACGGCAGTGCTGGCATTCTATCTTGCCGTGGCTTTGCTGGAATCGTTTGCCTGGTTTAGTTCTACTGTACGTTCCGTTTTATTCTATTCTCTGATCGGATCTTCGCTTTTTATCCTCTATAAATGGGTCTTTATTCCGCTTTCACACCTGTACCGGATCGGAAAAATTATTTCTCATGATGAAGCCGCCCGTATTATTGGTG
>JANOBN010000517.1:0-3648 GCA_031411675.1 Bacteroidota bacterium
TTCTGCAGCATTTCTGCGTCCGAATTTGATATGGCAAAGGAGATGCTTAATGCATAAAGTAATGTAGTTGTCGTAATGCAAGTCTGAAGACTTACTAATTATACAAAGGCTGAAGTCAGAAAATAAGACTTAAGCCAACAACAGAACAGAATTTAGAATTTAAAATTTAGATCCGATAGCTATCGGATTTAGAATTTCTTCAACTTCCATAAGAGGATGAATAAAATATTTATGATCAAACTCATCAAAGCACTCATAATTCTTCCGCAACTTCGGCCCTTTTTTGAACTTCTTTCCATTCACGGTTTTAAAATATGTTCCTTCCGCTAAATCTTCCAGATGCAACCATCCTTCCTTTTTAATGTTGTAATGATTCAGCGCTTTAAGCAAATGGGTGTCGGTGCAACTGGATGCCGCAGGGTCTCTTAAGTATTGGATTAAGGCATGTTTAATATTATCAGGAAAAATATTTTTATAGAGCAAGGGAATCAACAGATTTTTAAATTCCCGCTTCCATTCCACACCATGAGGTGCATGCCTGTTGCCATATTTATTAAAAGCTAAAAGATGTGCTACTTCATGCGTAAAAGTAATCAGAAAAGCATATTTATTTAAATCATGATTGATGGTGATTTTATGATTCTGTCCGGGTAATGGAGGATGATAATCACCATATTTACTTTGCCGGCTTTTTTTTATGCGCACCATGATGCGATGGGTCCGTATCCAGTCGATGCAATCATCCACCACTTCTTCCGGCACATATTTCAATAAAGAATCACGAAGATGTTCGGAGCTAACCGGCATGTTGATCTTACTTTAAAAGCTGAAATGCAATCAAACTGGAGAAATAAGCTAAAGCAGCCATATATATAAATTGAATTGCAGGCCACTTCCATCCTCCGGTTTCTCTTTTTACTACCGCAAGGGTACTCATACATTGCATCGCAAAAGCATAAAATAGCATCAGCGACCATCCAACTGCAATGGTATAACGCGGCTCACCGGTATCAGGATTGATCTCCGTCAACATTTTATCGCGCACTGTTTTAGCCTCTGCTTTATTATTGCCAACGCTGTAAATGGTACTCATCGTTCCCACAAATACTTCTCTGGCTGCAAAAGAAGTAACTAATGCAATACCAATTTTCCAGTCGAATCCCAGCGGACGAATGGCCGGCTCTATTAAATGTCCTAAACGTCCTGCATAGGATGATTCCAGCTTTAATGCTTCCAGATGATAGATGGCATCTGTATTTTCGGGCTGTTGTGCGGAAATGGTTTTAATCTGTGCTTCAATATTGTTGAATTTATCACCGGGTCCTCGTGATGATAAAAACCAAAGGATAATGGAAATAGCAATAATTACTTTACCGGCATCAAATAAAAAGATCTTTACTTTATCCACAATAACATAAATGATATTCTTCCACCGTGGCATTCGGTAAACGGGAATTTCCATGATGAAGTAGGAGCGTTCTCTTGCCTTCACAAACCACTTCATTAAAAAAGCAGACCCAATAGCTGCAAAAAAACCAATTAAATATAAAGCCATCATCACCAGTCCTTGTAAACTGATAATACCTAATACCATTTTACTGGGAATGATTAGTGATGTTATTAAGGTGTACACCGGCAATCGTGCAGAACAACTCATCAACGGTGTTACCATAATAGTGATGATGCGTTCGCGCCAACTGTGAATGGTACGCGTTGCCATTATCGCCGGCACTGCACAGGCTACCCCGCTGATCAATGGAATTACAGAACGTCCGTTGAGTCCGAACTTGCGCATTAATTTATCCATCAAGAAACTCACCCGCGCCATATAACCGGTGTCTTCCAGTATCGCAATAAAAGTAAACAGCAGTGCAATTTGTGGTACAAATATTACAATACCACCAATACCCGCAAGTATTCCGTTTACTATTAAATCATTTAACATTCCATCCGGAAAATTCTTCGACAACCAATCGCTGGCCATTGTAAAACCGGTGTCGATCCAGTCCATAGGAAATTGTGCCCAGGTAAATATGGCCTGAAACATACTAAACAATATGAAAAGGAAAAATATATATCCCCACAAACGGTGCATCAGAAAAGCATCAATACGTTTGCTCCATGATGGCTTAGTACTCACCTGTGTATTGTAAACACTTAATTGAATAATTTCATTCACCACTTTGTAACGCTCCAGTGTTTCAAACGACTGTAGCTTTTGAGTGTCGAAATTATTTTCTTTTATGATTTTAATTATTTCCTGTTGCTCCTCATTGCTTACCTTTAAAAACGGAATGGCTTCAATATGATTGGCAATCTGAAATGCAGCATACTCACTATATATATTAAATTTCTCGCGGATAGTTGCAGTAACTTTCGGAGAAAGATCTTTTGTTTCAAATAAATCATGAACAGGAACAGGCAACGGATTCACCATAGCCTGTTTTAATTCTTCCATACCTTCGCCTTTACGGGCATTAATGGGCACAACTTTGATTCCCAAACGTTGTTGCAGATCGGCAATGTCAATATCCAAACCTTTCTGTTTTACCAGATCCATCATATTTAAAGCAAGGATGGTAGGAATTTTAAGATCGATGGCCTGGGACGCCAGAAATAAACTTCTTTTCAGATTCGTACCATCGGCAATAACAATAACCATATCGGGATGGCTTTCATCACGCGGGTCGCACAACACTTGAAATGGAATTCTCTCATCCGGTGACTTTGGATAAAGGCTATAGGTTCCGGGAAGATCAATCAATTCGAAGGCAGTAGGCTCACCGGTAATGGAGTTAAAAATCTTGCAATAGCCGGTCTTTTTTTCAACAGTAACACCGGGGAAGTTGGCTACTTTTTGATGTAAGCCGGTAAAAAGGTTAAAAAGGGTGCTTTTTCCACTATTGGGATTTCCCAGCAAGGCCGCCCTGGTACGTCCGGGCTTTACAGGAATATCCTGTTTTGCAGTTTGCGTTAATTGCACGGAGTTAAGAAAGTGGTTTTACTATAATGTGATCGGCCTCATCCATTCTGATACTCAGGGTGGACCCGGCAACATCAATTGCCATGGGACAGCCAAAAGGGGCAAAACGGTCAATTGTAATAATCTCACCCGGAAGACAACCCATCTCAATGAGCTTTTGCTTCATAACATCATCGGTAAACGATTCAATTACACAACTTTCGCCTTTAGCCATGTGGCTCAACGTCTTCTCCTTGTGGTGCATTTGCTGGTTTTTAAGATGGAATACTGACCTGTACAAAGATAGCGAATTCAATATGCTACTGTACTACTAAAAAGTAATTATTGGCACTGATAGTTATCAGCTTACCAACCCGGCCCACGATGATGGGATTTGCCTTTGCCCCCAAATGATGGACAATCGCAACTTTTCTTAAAAAGACTGCACCCCTGCAATAACACCCCTAATAGCAATATACAGAGTGAATATCTAACAATAGCCCGTTTTTTCATCTCTGCAAAAATATGGATAATCGATTTGAGTTATTAGTTATTGGGTTATTAAGTTATTACCACAAAACACTGGCGCGTAGTTGTACTGCGTGCCTTGAATTAGTGATTAATTTATTGGGTTATTAAGTTGAAGGGGTTATTAAGTTATTAAGTTATTGGGTTATTAAGTTATT
>JANOBN010000518.1:0-8240 GCA_031411675.1 Bacteroidota bacterium
ACAAAATACATATCAATCTCTCCTTTATTCTTAGCCTGTATTTTTCCGCCCAATCAGTTTGAAACTGCGATGCCGCCCAAGCACGACGCATAACTAAGAAGGGATTATTATCTTTTTAATTGTTGATTATGGTGTTAATAAGATCGCTTCGCTAAGTTAAAGAATTTTTTAAAAAACGGAATTATTAACATTTTTTATTTAAAATTAAGGTGTTTAGGAGAACATTTCACTGGATTAGAAGCATACGCCGGGGCGGATTCGTTTACCTAAACTGTTTGTTAGTCCCAAAATGTAGGGTTGTTTGCCTCTCAAACCTCTTTTTTTTCTTTTAATCCTTTTGTTTGTTGCCGTAAATCACAATTGCCCAAGAAGGTCGTTGGCTAGTTTTTTGATCTTTGAATTTGTCGAAGGAATTAGGTTTGCAATTGAAATAATCGTTTGCTTATTCGCTTGTAATAATTGCTTCGAAAATGAAGCTAACACAATAAATGAATTATATACACCGTCAAAGCAATTTGAAGAAGTTGTATTTCCGGAAATACATTTTTTTGTTTTGTTTAATAGTTCAGTCAAAAATTGAATATCATTTGCCCAGTTTGATATGATTTCATTTGCAGCAATAAGCCTGACTTGCTTTTGGTCTGAGAATAAATTTTCGATTAAATCTGTTCTTTTGCTTGCCAAAGCGTCAACAGCAAATGACATGGTTTGTTTGTCACCGGACTTGGATAAGACTTCAACTATTTTTTTATCAGGGGTAAGTGCAGCATAAAGAATTGCTTCTATCGCAATAATTCCTGTAGCTGTGTCTTTACTTGTGAGATATTGCATGAAATCTTTGATAAGTTCTGATTGCCTAACACTGGAGCTTACCAAAGCAATTTGAAATTGGTTCTCGTTATTTAGTCGCTGAATTGCTAATTGATTTTTGTAGTTTTCACTAGTATAGTACCAACCCATAGCAGCAATTGTAATTGGAATAAGGATACCTGTTTATGCTGGAATTTTATCCCAAAAGTCCTTCTTTTTGGTATCAAGCTTTTTTTCGATTTTTTCAAATCCTTCTTTTAATTCTGTATCCATATGAAGTAATTTTGGTTTGTAGAATATTATGGCAGCTAATGAAGATGGGATTGAATAAGTATTTGAAAAGAGGGATTACTTGTACGTCTGTTTGAATACCGAAAAATGTAATAAGAAATCGTAAAACTTCGATAACCGAACAAAGCCCTGTTTTAAAATATTTCTCTTAATCTTTGTGTTATACGCATACCCCGCTGCCCGTTCATTGCGATATATTTTCAATCTTGCACACTGCCGTAATGCACTGTCGCGTTTGGTGGCTTGCATACGCTATTAAAAGTATAGGATTGCAGGTAAAGATGCGCATCTTTTAATTGTATATTCAATTGCGGTGGGGTTCATTGCGGTGTCGTTTGTTAACGCACAACACCAATTTCTTCCTCTTGCACGATGTTTATCCAAGGCAATATCGGATTATGCATTTTTCCATCTTTTGATGAAGATATCAACAGTTAAGGTCATAAGTGTAGCAGTGATGATGGAGAATCTAATTGCTGCGATACTGATAGTGAATGTTCCCGAACTGCTAGTGATGCTACCGATGTAGATACCGTTTGTGGTGATTGAGACAGTAACTTTTATCGTTAAGAAGCAACCTTTTCTGATGAAGAATGTAACAATGGTCGGGAAGACTTTAACAGTCAAAATATGCAGCCTGCATATTGACTGGAGGCGTCTAATAAGACTACTTTGAAGTGTAAACAATGCTGGCAGGACATTAACAATTGTTCGGTGAATATTAACAGACAGAATATGCAAGTTGCTTGTTGAAGGGATACCTCTTACACTCCTTATATAAAAGGTGAAATTGAAAATATGAACAGTTAAACACAATAAAAAACAAGTAAAATGAAAAATACACAAATGATTACCTTGCCAATGTAGTCTTTGATTTTAAAAAAGCTTTCCGTCCCGATAAATAATAGGGACGGAAAGTTTGAATCAATTCTTTTATCTCACCACCGATAACCTTTTCGTTTCTGAATAATTTCCTGTTTCTAACATTAAAAAGTAAATTCCGGCATCAACTGCAGTTCCATTTTCATCTGTGGCATTCCAATTTATTTGTTGCGTGCCTTCCAGTACTTCACCATTGACAAGCGCTTTCACCAATCTACCTGTCATATCAAAAATCCTTACAGTAACTTTTTCTGATTGTAAAAGTGAATAAGAGATGTTGGTTGAATTTGAAAATGGATTTGGGAAACAATTGAGAGAAGTTCTAAATGAACCGGATGTTGCATCAAATTGAGTTTCCCTGTCATGATTATTGCAGCAATTACCGAGTTCTACCATCCAGATATCTCCATTTCCATGTTTATTAGTTACATCTCCATCAGAAGAACGGGAATAACATGCCATCAAATAATCACCGTTATCCATACGCACAATTCCTTCTACTATATCCTGGTCGCTTCCTCCAAATACTTTTTTCCAGACTTCATTTCCGTTTGCATCTGTTTTAATAACCATTGCATTGAAGGTGCTATCAATGTTAAAATTAGAAGCTTCAGCGCCTACCATTAAGAAGCCACCATCATTAGTTGGCATACCTGAATAAAATCCCTGCATTCTAGTAACAGATCCATAGCAATGCTGAGAAATTAGAGCTCCCGTTGCAGCGCTTATTTTCGGAGCCCATGCATCAGCTTCATAGTTTACATGACCTTGTACATCACCATCAGTCGATAGAGTAGTGCCCACATTAATTAAATTTCCGTCCGGAGTAGGTATCAATGACTGAATGATACAAAAGTCATCATTGCTGCCTCCATGGCAGGCAACCCACTGAATGTCACCATTGGATTTCAGTTTAGCAAGGAAATGGTCGAAGTGCCCGGGTGTACTATGATTTTGTGTGGCATCTCCATCAAATGAATAGGTAATACCGCTTACATAATATTTGTTATTAATGGAAATAATGCTTTGGAATTGTTCAAAATCACTTCCGCCAATACACTTTTGCCACACTAAATTTCCATTACTATTTATTTTTAATACCCAGCCATCAGCATCTCCTCCATGATTGCCTGCACCGGTTACATCACCATCATCAGAACCAACAATTCCTGCAATTATGTAAGAGCCATTCGTACCTTTTATGATGCCTTGAAAATCATCGTCAGCGCTACCTCCATAGCAGTGTTGCGATTTGAAATTTCCATCTTTATCAACCTTAATTAACCATCCATCAAAGCCCCCATGATTGCCGCTTACATCTCCATCATTGGATTCAGTAAAACCTACAGCAATTATATCTCCGTTTGGCTTTTCAATAAGCTGATTAAATCCGTCTTCCGCGCTGCCTCCATAGGTTTTTGACCATAGTATATTTCCGGCAGCATCTATTTTTATAAGGTAACCATCATCCTCACCATGATTGCCGGTTAAATCGCCATCATTCGAATCGGAATTTCCATAAAGCATGTAATTTCCATCCCTTAGTTTAAGCACGTATCCAAAGTATTCATCATCGCTGCCGCCATAAGTTTTTTGGGAACACATTGATGGGGGAACTATTCTTTCCTGCGGGTCCTTTTGATTTTGAACGAAAGGAATATCACTTATTGATAGAGAATTTCTTTTGTTAAACATGTATTTAAAATTCCCTTTTAGCATTCGTACAGGAGTTTCGTTAGCCGATACTCGTAAACCCGATGTTGCTCCTGCATGTATGGAATGGTTAGGTGTGCTGTCATATGCATAATCTTTAATGGTTACAGAAGTTCCTCCATTTGAAACATTTAAACGCACCCATCCATAATATTTATTTCCACCGATAATAAGGCGTAAACCCACATATTTATCATTTGCAGCATTCCAGTTGCCGTTGTAGGTTGTTGGATATAATGTATAACACTGAAACCTTCCTTTGCTTACCTTATTTGATTTTTTTGCCAGTAATTGACTGGCTGAACTCATCCAGTTAGTGCTGGCGCTTTTAATAACATTATTATAATTAATTTTTTTAGGATAATTATTCGAATCGTTGCTTACTTCGTTTCCATTTAGGGCATCTATTTCAATGTCAGTATATGTTGTACCGAAGAAACCTATCGTGTAGGGGCACATATAATAAGATTCTTTTCTAAACCTAAAATCAATTATTCCGTCATTGTTTAAGTCAAGATTGTAAACTGCGTTATTGTTAATTACAGTAGTGTCAGGATTTACATTAGTGTAAACAATTTGCGAATAAGCATTAACAGAAAACATCATTGCTGCAATGGTGAAAGCTATTAACTTTTTTGTGATTTGTTTTTTCATTTCCTTTTTTTTTAAATTTATGGTACAAAGGTGCTTTGAGCAATACGTTTTATCAATGCCATGAAAGGAGTGTTTAACAAAACAAAAACCCCATGTTTATGGGGGTCAGTAGTTTAAACAGTATTTGCTACCTTTGGAAACTATGAATTCGGTTTATAATATAAACAATGTTTCGCAATGTGTTATTTGCATTTGTATTTTTCTTTCCTGTCATTTAGAGGCACAACAAAACGACTTTCCTTTTCAGAATTTTCAAAATATTACGACAAGAGAAGGATTGCCTCACAATGATGTACCTTCACTGATACAGGACCACAACGGGTTTATGTGGTTTGCAACGTATAACGGATTGTGCCGGTACGATGGTTATGAATTTAAAAATTACAGATATAATTCTTCCGATTCAAATTCAATTTCACCGGGATGGTATTATTGCATGTTTGAAGATAAAGATGGAATCTTGTGGATGTTCAGCTCCACGCAGGGTTTTTTTTCTTTTAATCCATTAACCGAAAAATTCAAACGGTTTCACCATGAGCCGGGCAATTTCAATTCACTTGCAGCAGATCACAATGAAGGGGGCTTTGTGCAGGATTCCTCAGGAATCATCTGGATTGCAACTTCAGCGGGATTAAACTCTTTCAATCCGCGCAGCGGTAAATTCGAGTTATATACTCATAACCCGGCTGACAGCACCTCACTAAGCAGTAATAATTTAACGTACACCTGTATTGATGAAAACAATATTTTATGGCTCACCGCATTTGATAACACGATTAATTGCTTCGACACGAAAACAAAAAAAGTCATTAAGCATTATTATCCCGGAAGCAATGATCTGCCTAAGAATAAAAAATCAAGCTCATTAACAATCAGCGATCGATCAAGAAATGGAAATATATTAATTGCAACGGGCGATAACGGATTTTATAAATATAATATTCATTCAAAAACCTGGGCGCATTTCACGCATGAAGAAAATAATCCTTTCTCATTAAGCAGCAATAATGTTTCATGGGTATATGAAGATAGTCATGGAAATTTTTGGATAAATATAATCAGCTACGGTTTGGATTTTTATGAAAGCAAAACCGGTAAATTTTATCATACAGATTTAAAGAGCCCTGGTCATTCCTCTTCATCTGATGTTGCTATGTTTCTTGAAGACAAAGAAGGCAAGGTATGGATGGCAACACAAAATAATGGCATTATTACCTGCGAACCGGTCTTCCGGAAATTTAAAAGTGTAAGGCATCATGACGGGGATAAATATTCCATTGCATCAGATAACGTAACTTCCATATTTCAAAAGCAACCGCGCGAATTATTCATTGGATGCGGGAATGGTATTTCAATTTTTGACATACATACCAAAACCATAAAACCCTTTGTAATTATTGAAAATAATAGCAATATTTTTGAAAATAATTTAACCTTAAATTTCTATTACGACAGAAATAAAACATTGTGGCTTTGTACTCTTAACGGCCTTTTCTCTTACGATGAAAAAACGAAGCAACACCATTCGTACAGAAGTGATGAAAAAGATTCTACTACGCTGGGGGCGCATTCAGCACCTTCAATCCTGCAAGATTCATCCGGTAATTATTGGATATCTACTTTCGGTGGAGGATTAAATTACTTGGATGCTGTCACAGGTAAAATAAAACAGTACCGTCTGCATAATGGCAAAAATTCACTGAGCAGCAATTCACTTGTATATATTCTGAAAGATGAAAAGGGGATTTTTAACATCGGAAGCTGGAACGGGGGTTTGATAACTTTTAATCCCCAGAAAGAAATTTTTAAAAACTTTCTGCATAATTCTCTTGATTCAACCTCGGTGAGCTGTGACTTAACCCATCCGTTTTTTCAGGATGAGCATGGCATTATCTGGCTGGGTACTACAGGAGGAGGCTTGAATGTTTTTAATCCTGCATCGGGCAAATTCAGGGCGTTTACCGTTGCAGATGGTTTGCCGGAGAATACTGTAATAAGCTTAATCAGAGATTATGAAGGCCAAGCATGGGGAGGCACTTTTAAAGGATTAATCTGTTTTAAGCTGCCCGAAAATCCGTTTGATAAGAACTGCAAAATTCAATTTCGCAATTATGATATAAGTGATGGTTTGCCAAGCAATGACATGAATTACTATTGCGCGTTTAAAGGAGATGACGGCAATTTGTATTTCGGAACATCTAATGCCGGATTTTTTTATTTCAACCCGAAAGAATTTACCGATAACAAATTTATTCCACCCGTTTACATAACAAGTTTTAAGCTGATGAATAAAGATGTAAGTGAAAACGATTCGGGAGTTATTTTGAAAACATCTATTGAGTTTACTAAGGAAATTGCGCTCGATTATAAACAGAATATTATCTCGTTCACTTTTGCTGCATTGAATTTTATTCATCCTGAAAAATATAAATATGCTTACATGCTGGAAAATTATGATAAGAATTGGATATATACAGATGCCTCAAAACGATTTGCAACTTATACCAACCTCGACCCGGGTGAATACATTTTTAAAGTGAAAGGAAGCAATAACGATGGTGTATGGAATGAGAAACCCACTGAATTAAAAATAATTATTACTCCTCCTTTTTGGAAAACAGTATGGTTTAATATTTTAGCTGTGCTAATATTAGCCGGAATTGCATATAAATTTTACCGTTATCGTATCGGGCAAATTTTATTATTACAAAGCATACGAAATAAAATAGCGAGCGATTTGCATGATGATATTGGTTCAACACTTAACAGCATTTCTGTTTATAGTGAAGTAGCAAGAATGGATTTCTCCAGGCGTGATCATGCGCTTGCAATGATTGGCGAAAGCTCAAGAAAAGTAATTGATTCGCTTAGCGATATTGTATGGACAATAAATCCCGAGAATGATTCTTTCGATAAAATAATTTTGCGGATGCGAACCCATTCTTATAATTTATTGAAAGCTAAGAAAATAGATTGCACTTTTAAAGCTGATGAAAGTTTGAACGAAATAAAATTACCAATGGAGATTCGCAGAAACTTCTACCTGATATTTAAAGAGGCACTTAATAATTTGGTGAAATATTCAGGTGCAAAAAGAACTTCAATATTAATCAGTCAGGATAACAGGGCAATAATTCTTATTATTCGTGATGACGGAATCGGATTCGACAGAAACCTATCATATAACGGAAATGGATTAAACAACATGAAAAGGCGGGCTCAGGAAATTACAGCGGTATTAAATATTGATTCCGCAATCGGAAAAGGAACAAGCATTGAATTATATTTGATAGTATGAAAAATATCCGCGTGGTAATTTTTGAAGATAACACGCAGCTCCGTGAAGGGCTGTTTGAGCTAATTGAAGCCAGCGAAGGTTTTGTTTGTGCCGGAGCATTTGCCAATTGTGAACGGATTATTCAGAATGTTGAAGACACTAAGCCGGACGTAATTTTAATGGATATTGAAATGCCAGTCATCAATGGCATTGATGCAGTTAAAATTGTAAAACATAAATTTTCACAAGTAAAGATTTTAATGGAAACCATTTTTGAAGATGATGATAAAATTTTTCAATCTATATGTAACGGAGCCGAAGGTTACATTTTAAAAAACACTCCGCCTGTAGAAATCCTTGAATCCATTAAAGAAATTTATGAAGGAGGCGCGCCAATGACTCCTGCAATAGCCATTAAAGTACTTCGAATGTTTAAAAGCGGAATGGGAACCACAACGGATGAATCATTTCATCTCTCAGTTCGTGAAAAGGAAATTTTAAAATGTCTGGTTGAGGGAATGAGTTATAAAATAATTGCTGATACATGTTTTATCAGCATAGAAACAGTAAGAGGACATATTAAAAATATTTATGAAAAATTACAAGTACATTC
>JANOBN010000519.1:0-2078 GCA_031411675.1 Bacteroidota bacterium
TGAATAATGAACAAGGAATAACGAATAAAGAAGTATTGAATATTGAAGTATTGAATAACTAAATAACTAATAACCCAATAACCAATAACCAATAACTCAATAACCAATAACTCATTAACTCAAAAACCACATTAAGAAACAACATATAAGATCATGATACAATTCGAAGTAACAAAAGACCAACCATCCATCATTAAAGTGATAGGCGTTGGTGGCGGCGGAAGCAATGCAGTGAACCACATGTACCGTCAGGGTATTAAAGGTGTTGAGTTTTTAGTATGCAACACCGATTCTCAGGCGCTGGAGGTAAGTCCGGTTCCACGTAAAATCCAATTAGGAACCAGTCTGACCGAAGGACGCGGTGCGGGATCATTACCGGAAGTAGGTAAACAATCTGCCATAGAAAATATTGATGATTTAAAAAGCACATTGAAAGAAAATACCAAGATGCTTTTCATCACAGCAGGTATGGGAGGCGGAACCGGAACAGGTGCTGCACCAATTATTGCCGGTGTTGCTAAAGAGATGGGCATCCTTACCGTGGGTATAGTAACCATTCCATTTTCATTTGAGGGCCGCAAACGTAAAATACATGCTGATGCAGGTATTGAAGAGATGAAGAAGAATGTTGATGCTTTGCTTATCATCAGCAATGATAAATTGAGAGAAATTTATGGTAACTTGAATCTATCACAGGCATTCGGTCATGCTGATGATGTGTTGGCAGTTGCTGCAAAAAGCATTGCAGAAATCATTACCGTAACCATGCAGGTAAACGTTGACTTTGCAGATATTCAAACAGTAATGCGTGATAGCGGAGTTGCTATTATGGGATCTGCTACAGCGGAAGGTGAGAACAGAGCCATTCGTGCGGCGGAGCAGGCAATTGATTCTCCTTTATTAAATGACAATCATATTGAAGGAGCAAGATATATATTGCTGAACATTGCATCCGGAACAAAAGAAGCAACGATGGATGAAGTAGGGGAGATCAACGATTATGTACAAGAGCAGGCCGGTCAAACCGCTGATATCATTATGGGTATTGGTACTGATGCAACCTTAGGTGATAAAATTGCTGTTACCATCATTGCAACAGGATTTAAAACCAACCAACAGATAGCAACAGAATTAAAAAAGCCGGAGCGTGTTGTTCATGTATTAACTCCGGAGAAGCCTGTTGATCATGTAGAAGTAAAGTCTGAAGAAAGACAAGAGCCGGTAAGTAATTTAAGTAATGCTTCTGAAACTATTATAGAAGAAGCGTACAATCCATTGGAGCCGGTGTTAATTATTAAAGAAGAAGTGATTGTAGAGAAGGAATACATCGAATTCGAAAGCACGATGGAAGAATATGAAATACTAGAGGAGCAAGAGAAGATCGTTCATCAGTTGGATGAAATGGAAGTGCCAACACTGGAGTTTGAATTACCACTGGAATTAGATCCTCCTGCAACAGAGCCGGGATATAATAAACAAGGAAATGTAATAGTGGAAGAGCCTGTTCATGCAGAGCATCCTGCGCCACAAAAGGAAGAATTATTTTCACAGGAAGAAGAGATGTTCCGTCGTTCCCGCGAGCGCATTATGAAGCTGAAAGAGTTAAGCTACAGAATGAATACACCGAACGGCATTGCTGATCTGGAGAAAGAACCGGCATACAAAAGAAGAAATGTAGTATTGAATAATGTGCCATCATCTGCAGAAAGTAATGTTTCCCGTTACACCTTATCAACTGATGAGAATGATAAACGTACAGAGTTAAGAAGCAACAATCCATTCCTGCACGACAGGGTAGATTAACGATAGCGTCAACATTGTTGACCTGAACAACCAATTATCCTTAGGAACCCCGGAGATTTTTTTCGGGGTTTTTTTATGGGGAAATTCTAAATTCTAAATTCTAAATTCCTTACCCTAAGCGTTGCGTCTCGCTACGCTTTTTCTTTTTGGTAGCCTGTGGCTACATTAATAATTGCACAATCATTGACAAATTAATTGCTATCCGCTATATAGAATATTATTTGATTAACTACCCCTACCCTAAGCGTTGCGTCTCGCTACGCTTTTTCTTTTTG
>JANOBN010000520.1:0-10944 GCA_031411675.1 Bacteroidota bacterium
CCCGAAAAACCGGCAAATTTATTGGAGCCAAATATAGAAGCGGTACTAAAGCCAGGCATCAAAATGAAATACGCCGGCAATTGTATCAATCCACCACCTCCTGCAATAGCGTCAATAAAGCCGGCCAATAATGCAAAGACACAGAGAAGCAGCAATTCATTCATGCTGCAAAGAAATCATTTTTAAAGACCGGCCACTTAGAACAATGAAAAAGTTGAAAACACCTGAAATATACTTGGCTGAAACGATTAGTCTGCTTCAACAAATTGGCTAATTTTGACCACTTCCTATTGAAAAATATGTCCATCCTCCTTCTTTTTCCCCATCAGCTTTTTGAAGAAGACCTATTGCCCGAAAAAAAATCAACCGTCTATCTTATTGAAGAATTACTTTTTTTCACTCAATATAAATTCCATAAGCAGAAAATTGTTTTTCATCGTTCTTCGATGAAGTATTACGCCAATTATCTCACTAAGCAAGGCTATACTGTAAATTACATCGAAGCTACAGAAATGCGGAGCGATGTACGCATTCTTATTGAAGAGCTGGCAGAAACCGGTGAGAAGCATATTACCTATTTTGATACCACCGACACCTGGTTGGAAAACAGGATAACCGGAAGTTGTTCCAGTTATCACATGAAATCAGCACGCTTAACATCGCCTCTATTCCTGAATACAATAGAAGATACAAAAGAATGGTTTGATGAAAATAAAAATTATAATCAAACAAGTTTTTATATAGACCAAAGAAAAAAAAGAAAAATACTTGTTGATAATGAATTAAAACCTGCAGGCGGGAAATGGACTTATGATGTAGATAACAGACTACGCTATCCAAAAAATAAAATGCCACCATCACTGCTTTTTCCTGAGGTGGATGAAATTTATGAGGAAGCTGTTAAATATGTTGCTCAATTTTTTCCAGATAACCCCGGTGATATTAACAGTTCTGTTATTTATCCTTATACGCATAAAACGGCCAATGAGTGGCTATTGCATTTTTTAGAATACCGTTTTGCAGAATTCGGAGTTTACGAAGATGCCATTGTTGCTACTAGCAGTGTTTTGCATCACTCTGTTCTTTCGCCAATGCTTAACACAGGGTTGTTATTACCAAAAAGGGTACTGGAAATTGTTTTGAAATTTGCATTGGAAAATGACATCCCGTATAATACTGCAGAGGGCTTTGTTCGTCAGGTAATGGGCTGGAGGGAGTACATCAGAATTATTTATGAACGGGAAGGAACACATCAGCGCAATACGAACTTCTGGAAATTTAAGCATCCATTGCCGGCATCTTTTTATAACGGGACAACAGGGATAATTCCATTTGATAAAACGATTCGCAAAGTACTCTCCACAGCTTACTGTCATCATATTGAACGATTAATGGTGCTTGGTAATTTCATGCTACTCTGCGAAATTGACCCTGATGAAGTTTACAAATGGTTTATGGAATTATTTATTGATTCTTATGACTGGGTAATGGTGCCCAATGTTTATGGCATGAGTCAATTTGCTGATGGTGGCTTAATGTGTACCAAACCCTATATAAGTGGTAGTAACTACATTTTAAAAATGAGTGATTATCAGCAAGGTGACTGGTGTGAAATATGGGATGCATTATTCTGGAGGTTTATGCATGTACACCGTAGTTTTTTCCTAACTAATCCACGTCTGGGTATGCTGGTACGCACCTTTGATAAATTACCTAAAGAAAAACAACAAATGCATCTGACAACTGCTGAACAATTTCTAAATAAATTACATAAAAAATGACACAATTAATTAGTGAACAGTTCTTACCTATTAGTATTGAAGAAGCCTGGAGTTTCTTTTCCAATCCTGTAAATCTTAATGAAATTACTCCGGAAAGTATGTCCTTTAAAATTTTAACAGAACTCCCTGATAAAGTATATGAAGGTCTGATCATTAAATATACAGTTTCACCAATGCTGAATATTCCGTTAACCTGGGTAACTCGCATTAATATGGTAAATGAGCCTTATTGCTTTATGGATGAACAACTGAAAGGTCCTTATAAAATATGGAAACATGAACATCACTTTAAATCGGTTGATGGAGGTGTGATGATGAAAGATATTTTGAATTATGATATAGGAAAAGGCTTCCTCGGTTCTATAGCCGGTTTTCTTTTTGTACATAAAAAGGTAAAAGGAATATTTACCTATCGCAAAGCCAAACTGGAAAAATTATTTGGTGTGCCAGTTCAGTAATTAAGGCAATTATTTCTTTACAAAACAGCTTCTTATTTATCTAATAGTGCCAAATAATGTATTTGCTAATTACAATGAATCTGTTGTAATTGTATTGCATCTGAATTGCCCATTTCTGCAGCCTTCTGAAAATCTTTACAAGCCTCGTAATTCTTATTCATTTGAATATAAACCTGTCCCCTGTTCTTGTAAGGAACACTTGATGTTGGTTGCAATTCGATAGCCTTTGTGAAATCACTTATACTTTGATTATAATCCAGCCTATCAAATGCCACTGTGCCGCGAGTAATGTAGCAATCGACAAATTTAGCATCCAACTCTAAACAACGGTTACAGTCTTTCCAGGCTTGTTCCTTATTCCCCATCTGATAAATGAGAATAGCACGATAGGAAAATATTTGCGGCTGTTCAGGACTTCGTTTTGCTGACTCATTCAGATCTGCTATAGCCGCTGCATTATTATTCATCCTGGAATATGCAATGGCCCGATTCATATACGTTTTTCCATCCGAAGGGAAAATTTCTATTGCTTTCGTAAAATCATTGATGCCATCGATCGGGTTACCATTATTTACTTTATACAAACCACGTATTCCATATGCTCTATATAAATAAGGGACTTCCGGGTTTTTACTGATAATATCATCCATAAGTGTGAGGTCATTCGCCCATGCTCTGTTTCGTCCAATTACTTCAATAGAAAAAATGATACAATAAATTGTCAATCCGCCCCAAAGCCAGATGCTGTACTTCCGGAAACTCATTGAATTCATTTTCTTCCAATGATCAACCATAAATATCGCCATAATAAAAATGCCCACATAAGGAAGGTAACCATAACGGTCAGTAACAATAAACAGCCGTGAAGGAATTAACTGAATGTTGATACTGATCACAGCAATGAAAAACCCCACACCGAACACAAGCCAGCGGTGTCTCTTGTTTCTATAAATTAAATAAATCAGTCCTAAAATTAAAGCGGCTGAAAAATAATACTCAATGGGAAGCATTTCATTAACTTTCAAAGGATAAACATATACGCTGCACAAATTAACAGGGAAAATAAATTTAATCACATAAAATGAAAATGACCAGGTAACGAGAAAAAGCATATCGAAATAACTGTAATTTATCATCATTCCATTGGTAAGATTTTGCTGGGTGCCCTTATCAGCTAACGCAACTATTCCAAAAACAATACTTAGAATCAAAAATGGCAGCTTCTCCAGAATAACTCTTTTTGATAGCAGTTTTCTTTCATAAAAATAGTCAAGCATAACAAGTACGAGTGGAAAGGTTACGGCTTGTGCCTTACTGAATAGTGATAGCAGAAAAAATATTCCGGCAAGCAACAGGTATTTTACCGGAAACTGTTGTTTCAAATACATTAAATAATAGTTAATCCCAATTAGAAAAAAGAAAACGTACATGCCGCTGCTTCTTGCTGAAATCCAGGATACCGCTTCTACATTCATTGGATGGATGCCAAACAAAAAAGCTACTAATAAGGCTTCCGATTTATTCTCACGAAGAAGATAAATAAAACGGTAAAGCAGGCATACATTTCCCATGTGAAATAGTAAGTTTATAATATGCATCGGAAAAGTATTCAGCCCGCTAATAGCATTATTCATTGCAAATGTTAAAACCGGGAGTGGTTGATACATTAATACATAATGCTTAGAAAAATAGAGCATCAGATTGGACCAATTTAACTTTAATACTTCCGGGTAAAGAGTAAAATACTCAATGTCATCAAAGTTAAGAATACCATTGTGGAAGGAATTGGAATAAATCAGCGTAATAAAAATTAAGATAAGAGCTAACCAAATTTTTTCATTAATCCCTGTTTGACCTGGGATTGAGTTCTTTTTCACCGTTTTATGAATTTCCTTTGCCCGACTCATAGTTCTGCCATTGTTTGGCAATCAAATATATATGTTCGAAATGAATAATCTGTTTTCCGACCGGAATTTTATCATTTTCATGTACCTTCGCGGGAATAATGTCGAGGTTTTTAACTAGTATTAAAAAAAAATCTTTCTTTAACAGCACTATCAATATTATTTAGAAAGCCATGCTAAAAAATGTGATTATTGAAATGCTTAAGCGCGATGCCCAAAAAGTTATTGATGAAATAGCACTTTATAAAAAAGAAGAAGACATCTGGAAAGTGGTTCCGGATATTACTAATTCTGCCGGAAATCTTTGCCTTCATCTTACAGGTAACCTTAATCATTTTATTGGTGCATTATTGGGTGGAACAGGATACCGCAGAAACAGAGATCAGGAATTTGCTGCTAAAGGAGTCAAAAGTTCAGAATTGATTAAGACGATGGAAGATACTATTTCGGTAATGCAACAAACTTTTGACAAATTAACCGATGCTGATCTGGAAAAGACATTTCCTGTTGATAAACATGGTCAGATAGTAACCACCGGTTATATGATGATGCATCTTATGACACATATTAATTATCACCTCGGACAAATAAATTATCACAGAAGGTTATTAGCATAATAAAAACAAAACATATATATGAAACAAATTTTAGTAAGTATCGGGCTCATTATTGTAACAACAATCAGTAATGCACAAACAACTTCCAATCAGACAAGTGTGCATGATTTTAAAGTGAAATCAATTGATGGCGGCACCATTGATTTTGCGGCATTTAAAGGCAAAAAAATCCTGATTGTAAATACGGCCTCTATGTGTGGTTATACATCACAATATAAAGGGCTGGAGGATTTGTCTAAAAAATTCAAAGATAAACTGGTGGTAGTTGGATTTCCCTCTGATAACTTTGGTGGCCAGGAGTATGGAAAAGATGAAGAGGTGAAAGCATTCTGCGAGAAAAATTATGGTGTTACTTTTCCACTTAGCACAAGAGTAGATGTAAAAGGTGATAAAGCTATTCCTCTATATCAATTCCTGAAAAGCAAGCAACAAAATGGTGTTTTGGATGCAGAAGTGAAATGGAATTTTAATAAATTTCTGATTGATGAGAATGGAAAAGTAGTGGCCTATTATCCAAGTAGCGTAAAACCGGATGATGAAAAGATCATCAACTGGTTAACAAAATAATATTACCGGGAAAGGTATAAACTAAAACCGCTTTCTATAAAGTGAAGGCGGTTTTAGTATTTTATAAACTTAGCAGAAGCCTGATGCCCTCCACTCGCAAGTTGTAACAAATAGAGTCCGGACAATAAACCGGCAACAGGATACTCCATAATAATATCTTCAGGCACGATCTTTCCCGTTGCAATGGTTTTTCCGGTATCATCAAACAATTTCCATTCATCAAAAACGGAATTGCGGAATGTTACAGATAATCTGTCACCGACCGGATTCGTCAAAATATGTAATTCATCATTTGTTTCCGGCAAATTGAAAAAATTACCACATCGGCGGGCTATCTGACAATAAGCAGGTAACATACGAATATCATCATTCTGTGCTTGCATAAAATCACTTCCGGAGTTGATTCCAACTGAATCGGTAGTTGTAGAAGGCAAATAAGCTGTTAATGGTATCGGCACATAAAGATAACATAATGAAGGAGTATTATTAATTAGCATGATGGAAGGGGAGAAATAAAACGGACCTGTTTCATATTGGGCATAAGTCAGGAGTGAATTACCTTCTGCTGCTGCTGAAATAAAATGAATGGGATTAGCATTTTTCGGTAAAATGTCTTTACCATTAATATAATTTCCGGAGCGGTCAAGATAAAAGTAACCGGTATTACCTGTAACAATTAGTTCATTATTGCTACATTCAAAAATTCCGGAAAATTTATTAAATAAAATATACTCAGAATAAAATCCGGTCTGCATTAAACCAACACTATCAGCTTTACAAAAATAACCGACTTGTGTAGTGTTCTGAATCATACTTCCACATAGCCCATAACCGCCATCAGAAAATGAGGCGGCACCATCAATGGACTCCACATCAATTATCGTGAAGACTTTTATTACATTCATTTGTGCTCCTAATATGACAACGGCGTTATGATTCCCAAGTGCAGAACCGGTTACCATAAGCAGTTCCCCATTCTTCAGAAAAGTAATTTTCCTTACTAACTCCGGGAAGTATTTTTGCATGATAACATTTCCTGAAGAATCCAGTTGAATAAGTGTGTGATTATCTGTGTCGAAAGGTTGATTTTTATTCAGATATATAACCGGTGACTCTCCTCCCCTTTCTGCGAATTGAAGGTTGGGAATGGAATAATAAGGAGGCAGATTAAATCCGTTATAATGATAGTTTTTTTTCCAGATCAATTTACCATCTTCTGAAAGCTTTACCAGAAAAACGCTATTTACATTAGCTTCACTGATATTGTATCCGGTAATATATATATAACCTCCGGTGGTAACAGTAACATCTGTTATTTTAAGCCCCCAATAAACTGAATCAATTGCACGGGTAAGTCGAGCACTAAACTGAATAACGCCTCCGGAATTAATTTTTACAATTAATGGTCCCTCCTGTGAATCTCCTGAAAATAATTGACCACCATTATAATCGGTAATATTCCTGATATAAACATCTTTTTGTTTATACACTAATGAAATAGATTGTGATTCCGCAGTGAGTGCTGCCAGCAGAAATAGAAAGGAGATATTGTACCGACGCTGCATAGAAAATAATTCAAACTTATTTTAAAACATTACCAGGCTACAAGCGGGCATTAGTGCCTTAAAGATTTACATAACCATTAACCTTCCTTGCTCCAGTGCTTTTTTAAGTCCATCCATTTGCTTTCCACCTGCTGTTGCATAAAATGGCTGACCACCTCCGCCACCCTGAATCTCTTTAGCTAATGTCCTGATAATTTGAGTGGCATTCATGCTTTTATCCTTTATCAGATTCTCAGATATTATTAAAGATAAATGTGGCTTGCCTTCAATATCTGCACCCAACAACAAAAAGAGATTCTCCAATTGATTTTTCAGGTCAAATGACAAGTTTTTTATCAGATCGGCAGAGGGTAATTCAATTTGCTCCACAATCATATTCACGCCATTTACATGGCTTACCTTACCTAGTAATGATGTTTTAACGTGTCGTGCTTTTTCAATGAGAATGCTTTCCAGTTTCACTTTCAATTGTTGATTTTCATCCAGTAGTGCTTCCACTCCCTTTACAATATCCTTTGGATTATTTAACAACTCTCTCACTTTATCAACTGCAGCGGATTGATTGTTAATCCACTCTTCCACTCCTTCAGCTGTAATTGCTTCAACCCTTCTAACACCTGCTGCAACACTGCTTTCACTCATTATTTTGAAATATCCGATTTCACCTGTTGCTTTTACATGCGTGCCACCACAGAGCTCCAGCGAAAACTTCGGATCAAATGTTATCACACGAACAAAATCGCCATATTTTTCACCAAACAATGCCATAGCACCTCTGTCCATAGCGTGTTGAATAGGCACATTCCGCTCTTCCAGCAATTCAATATTCTCACGGATTTTTTCATTCACAATTTGCTCAATTTTTGAAAGTTCTTCATCTGATACTTTTGCAAAATGAGAAAAATCAAAACGCGTATGCTGTTCATTTACTAAAGAGCCCTTCTGATTCACATGTTTACCCAAAACCTGTTTTAATGCAGCATGTAACAAATGTGTGGCACTATGATTTTTGGTTATCATGTTTCTTTTACCTGCATCTACATATGCCCGGTAAACCGCATTGACATCCTCCGGTAACTGATCGGTGAAATGAACAATAAGATTATTTTCCTTTTGGGTATCATTAATTCGAAGTGATTTGCCACTACTGGTAATCACTCCGGTATCACCCACCTGACCACCACTCTCTGCATAAAAAGGTGTGCGGTTAAAAACCAATTGATATTGTTCCTTATTCCCTTTCTTTATTTTGCGGTACTTCACAATTTCAATTTCCTCTTCCAGTGAATCATATCCTGTAAATTCAACGGAATCAGCATCACGAACAGTAACCCAATCGTCGGTACTTACATTCGCTGCTTTGCGGGAACGCGACTTTTGCTCCTCCATACATTTTGTAAAACCGGGCATATCTACTTCCACTCCTTTTTCTCTTGCCATTAATTGAGTAAGATCAATTGGAAATCCATAAGTGTCATATAACTCAAATGCAACTGCACCTTCAATCACTTTTCCGGTATAACTTTCAAACTTTCTGATACCGGTATCTAAGGTTCTCAAAAATGAAGTCTCTTCTTCTAAAACAACTCTTGCTACAAAATCCTGTTGTGACTTCAGTTCCGGAAAAACATCTTTAAACTGATCAGCCAGCAATCCTACCATTCTGCAAAGAAACGGCTCCTTCAAATTTAAAAATGAATACGCATAACGAACTGCACGTCTTAAAATACGACGAATAACATACCCTGCTTTTACATTTGAGGGTAGCTGTCCGTCAGCAATAGCAAATGAAATAGCTCTAATATGATCAGACATTACACGCATGGCAATATCTGTTTTTTCAGATGCTCCGTATTTTATTTTCGACTCTTCCGATATATATTGAATCAATGGCTGAAAAACATCAGTATCATAATTCGACTTTTTCTTTTGCATGGCCATGCACAGGCGTTCAAAACCCATTCCGGTATCCACATGCTTATCAGGAAGTGGTTCCAGAGATCCATCGGCCTTCCGGTTAAATTCCATGAAAACATTATTCCATATTTCCACCACTTGCGGATGACCCACATTCACCAGATCCTTCCCCGGTATTTTCTTTATTTCATCATCATCACGAAGATCAATATGAATTTCAGAACAAGGACCACAAGGACCCTGATCACCCATCTCCCAGAAATTATCCTTTTTATTTCCTCGGAGTATTCTGTCTTCTGCAATCACCGCTTTCCAGAAATCAAATGCATCGTGATCAAAAGCAAGGCCTTCCTTTGCATCGCCTTCAAAAACGGTAACATACAACCGGTCTTTGGGAAGTTTATATATATCAGTAAGTAATTCCCATGCCCAGGCAATAGCATCTTTTTTAAAATAATCACCAAATGACCAATTGCCCAACATCTCAAACATGGTATGATGGTAAGTATCCACACCTACTTCTTCAAGGTCGTTGTGCTTACCACTTACGCGAAGGCATTTTTGAGTATCGGCCACCCTTTTATAGCGGGCGGGCTGATGTCCCAGAAAAATTTCTTTAAATGGCGCCATGCCTGAATTGTTAAACATCAGGGTAGGGTCGTTTTTAACAACCATGGGGGCAGAAGGTACAATCTGGTGGCCTTTACTGCGGAAGAAATCAAGGAAGGTTTGCCGGATCTGGCTGGAAGTCATCATACTTTAAGGAGCAGCTGTGCTGATATGCTATTTTTTTAATAATATTGTGTAAATGAATGAACGTAAAATCTGCATAAATTTAAACCTTATTTTACGCAGCCAAAGTTAGAATATAATGCCAAAAGCCAAGTACTACTTTAATACCAATTCATTACGTTATGAAAAGGTAGTTGTGAGTTTCCGGAAACGGTTGCTTCGGGTTATAGGCTGGTTGGCCACGGCTTCTGTTTTTGGTGTTATCACCATTCTGCTTGCCTATTCCTATCTGGATTCTCCGAAAGAAAAACAATTAAGGCGTGAACTGAATCAGATGCAGTTGCAATATGAAATTCTACAGAAGCGAATGAACCTTGCTTCCAACGTTTTAAGCGATCTTGCAAAAAGAGATGATCAGATTTATAGGGTGGTTTTTGAAGCGGAACCAATTGATGAGACGGTACGAACCGCAGGGTATGGCGGCATCAACCGGTATAAGGATTTGGAAGGTTACGACAATTCAGAACTCATGACGAATGCCAGCAGAAAAATTGATCAGTTAACCCGTCAGTTATACATTCAGAGCAAGTCGTATGAAGAGGTATTTGTACTGGCAAGGAAGAAAAATGAACTGTTGGCATCTATCCCGGGAATTCAGCCGGTTTCCAATAAAGAGCTGAACAGGATTGCCTCAGGATTTGGCTACCGTATCCACCCTATTTATAAAACCAGCATGATGCATGAAGGACTTGATTTTACTGCACCTGTAGGCACTGCTATTTATTCAACCGGTAACGGAACTGTTGAAAAGGTAGAATCATTTGGCAGAGGATATGGTAACAACGTAATTATTGATCATGGTTTTGGTTATAAGACTTTGTACGCTCATATGAGTAAATTCGGAGTGCGGCAGGGACAAAGAATTAATCGTGGTGATATTATCGGTTATGTTGGAAATACCGGTTCTTCTACCGGTCCGCATCTGCATTATGAAGTTTGGAAAAATGGAAATAAGATCGATCCTATCAACTTCTTCTTCAATGACCTGACTCCGGAGCAATATGTAAGAGTTGTTGAACTGGCATCGCAGCAAAATCAATCATTTGATTAATGTACGATTTACTTCCCGCTAGCTATCGGGATAAGAATTACGATTTGCGATTTACGAATACAGAGTTTTTATTATAATTTAGAATTTAAAATTTAGAATTTAGAATTTCTCAAAATGGAACTATTTCCTGTTGATCATCTAGACAAAGAAACTCCCAAGTTGTATTATAGTATTGGTGAAGTATCGCAAATTTTTAATGTTAACACTTCTTTGATTCGTTTCTGGGAAAGAGAATTTGAAATACTGAGACCAAAGAAGAATGCAAAAGGCAATCGGTTGTTTACACAGGAAG
>JANOBN010000521.1:0-2864 GCA_031411675.1 Bacteroidota bacterium
TCAACTGTAAAATCTTTAGCAATGATAGCCCGCCATCCGTCGGTTCCGAATTTTATCTGAGTCATAATTGTGGTATTTTCTTCTATGAAATAATTTTGCTCTGCAAAAGTAAAATTTAGTACGGAAAAAGAGGGTTAAAAAGAAGAAGAATTCAACAGATTTATCAATAATAGCCTTCCTGCTCTTCAGCAACGGAAAAAATCAGTAAAATTTAACATATTCCGTGACTTTATTCCATTCTGCATTGTTAAGTGCCTTTTGGTAAAGGTAGGCTTCTGCCCTTTTAATTGCCTGATTATTGATTTTCTGGATATAGAAAGGGAATTGTTTCTCCCTGATAAAATCAACCCATGATTTCAATCCGATTTTAATGTCCATTTTAATAATATCACGATATAAAACCGGAGTCAATGCAGAATCGTTAACATATATGACCACAGAAACGGGATCATAAAGAAGCTGCCCTCCCACCTTCTTCCAGACTTCCTTTACCTCCAGTTTTGTTACTGTTAATTTAAGCTTCTCACTTACGTGTGTAGCAATATTATCCCCTCCCAGATTAAAAAAAATCTCTTCATTCTCTTTCAGAAAATCTTCCACGGCATTATTAAACCGGCGTGCATTGAGGTATTTCTGGCTATCAGAATTGTTGTTTACATCCATGCTCCATGTTACAATTTTCTGTGGTATTTCCTCTTGTGCTGATGTCGTATTAGGGAAATGACCAAGACCGCCTGTAAGTTCCATTTTAATTTTTTCGGAAGCAGTAACATTATCCACAACAGTAGATCCATACTGCACAATATGATAGGTATAATTTTTCCCGGTAAGATAATAAGCTAAAGTAGCATTAAGGTTACCATTGGCATTGCTGGTTACCGGCAGACTAAATACAGCATCCTGAACATCTCTGTAATCAAGGTATCCGTAACTCACCTCTTCCCCTGCTTTGCCTTTATTGGAAAAAGTAAAACCACTTGTTACTGACTTCAGGCTTTTACCGCTACCCGACCAGTATTCATATATATAAATTACCGGTTGAGTGAGAAAAGAAGTGCTGCTGGCTTTTTCAATTTCCTTTAGGGTACTTCCGGTAATCTGAATTTCTTTGTCCGGTGAATCCCACAGTTTAGCCTTTCCGCTCATCACTTGTTTATAGGCAAGTGCAGCAATTTCCGCCACCGTATTGCATCCAAGTGTATCATGTTGTTCGCTGCTCACCACCCTCAATAAAACAGGGGTTTGTGCATTGGAAATTAAGGGAAGCAACCATAAAACCACTACCACCTGCAAGGCACTGCGAAGCATAAAGTCTGAAGGATAAACGAACCCTGCTAAATTACGAATGTTACCGATAAAGCCCGATAACAATTCAGGGTAAATTATTTTTCAACAAAACTCTACTGAAAATGATAGCTTTTTACCTCCCGATGGTACTTTTTGAACACTTCCTCCGCCCTGCCTTCATGTGTATCAGTAATAAACAACTGACCAAAATCATCGCCTCCTACCAAACCCAGCAGATTCTGCATTCTGGTATCATCCAGTTTTTCAAAAATATCATCCAGCAACAAAATGGGGTTTTCCTTATGAATCCTTTTTATATATTGATAAAGAGCCAGCTTAAATGCCACTACAAACGATTTCTGTTGCCCCTGCGATCCGAATTTTTTAACTGCTTTTCCTTCAATCTGAAATTCAAGGTCGTCCTTATGCACTCCGGAGGAAGTATACTGCAACATTTTATCGCGATGATGATGTGCATTTAGCAAGCTGAGCATATCACTTTTGTGGAGAGCAGAGTTATATAAAAAGGAAGCACTTTCCAGGTTGCCGGTAATGACACGGTAAATACGTTTGAAATCATCCTGAATATCTTTAGCAAAAGCTGTCCTTCGTTGATGGATCAAAGTTCCATATGCGGCAAGCTGCTCATCCCATATTTGCAATGACCCATCATCCTTCACTATATTTTGCGCAAGGCCTTTTAATAATGAATTGCGCTGAGCAAGAATTCTGATATATGCGGAAAGATTATCCAGATAGATTTTATCACACTGACAAATAATATTATCCATCAACTTTCTCCGCTCTTCACTTCCCGAGGTAACGAGCTCCTGATCAGCAGGTGCAATCATCACAATGGGGATAAGGCCCAAATGATCAGCCAAACGGGGATATTCCTTTTGATTCCGCTTCATGATTTTACGCTGCCCTTGCTTTAAACCGCAATAAATATCCTCTTCTGCATTGTTTAAGGTAAACGTACCGTGTATAGTAAAAAATGCGGCTCCCTGTGTAATGCACTGACTGTCAGAAACGGTGAAATAGCTTTTGCATAAACCCAGATAATAAATGGCATCCAGCACATTTGTTTTGCCGGTGCCATTATTACCTGTAAAGCAATTGATCTCATGACAAAAAGAAAATGCTGCTTCTTCATGATTTTTAAAATTAAATAAGGATAACTTTTCCAGGTACATAGCGGCGGCAAAGAACGAAAAGATTTCGGTGATTCCTGTTCTATACTTGCAAAACAGGCTATATAATTTTTAACAAATAAGCACGTTACTTTCCATTAGTCCTTATTCTCTTCTGAAAAAACTAAATTTACCAGCTAAAATAAATTATCCATGAAGCAATACCTCCTCATAATTCTTCTTATACCTGCCATTTCCTTTGCTCAGGAATCTATTATCACAAAAACAGAACTTGCAGAAGTGAAACTTTATCTGAATGGGGCCTTTATCAACCGAACAGCTAAAGTACAACTGGCAGCCGGCAGCAATGAAGTCGTCTTTTCCGGACTTTCCCCTTATGTCGATCCCTCCAGCATTACTGTAAAAGGAAACGGAGATGCTACT
>JANOBN010000522.1:0-6943 GCA_031411675.1 Bacteroidota bacterium
GAAAGATTTATTCCGCTCTCACTCCCACTCTGTATTTCGACTGCCACTGCCGCTGCCCCTGCCACTTTTTTAGTGCTCGGTACTGAGTGCTGCGTGCTGAGAAAAAGCTACTTAGAAAGATTTATTCCGCTCTCGCTCCCGCTCCCTCTCTCACACTGTATTTCGACTGCCACTGCCACTGCCGCTGCCACTCCCCCCTTGTTTATCCAAAAAACCGTATTAGATTTGTTACTCGTTTTAACCGTTTTCACAGATTTGGCAGCCCTAAAATGGAATTCTATAAAAACACAAAATTCTCACCCTGTTCTTAAAACATAGATAAGGCCTATGCTGGCGAAAGCAAAATAATTTTAATCCTGCAGAAAATTTTGACCTTCTTATTATGACTGATGTGCATGATAAAATAACAAGAAGCTACAACATGAGGCAAATCAAAAGCAAGGACACGAAGCCCGAACTTTTGGTTAAGAAATTTCTTTTTGCAAATGGCTTTAGATATAAATTATACGATAAAAAATTATATGGGAAGCCCGATATTGTTTTGCCTAAATATAAAACGGCTTTTTGTTCATGGTTCTTTTGGCATGGGCATGTAAATTGCAAATATTTTGTTGTACCTAAAACAAGGACTGAATGGTGGCTGTGGAAGATTGAACGAAACAAACAAATTGACTTGGAAAACTTTACTAAATTGAAAGCGGAAGGATGGAATGTGTTAACGATATTTGAATGTCAATTAAAATCAAAAAAGGAGACGAAACTTTACGTAAAACTGGCAAGAGATTAACAAATATTAGAATGAAATTATGCATAAACTAAATTACATAGACCTTTTCGCAGGTGCAGGCGGACTTTCAGAAGGATTTATCCGAGAGAAGTTTGAGCCAATCGCTCATGTTGAAATGAGTGCGGAAGCATCCGACACTTTGCGGACAAGAGTTGCGTTTCATCATTTTCAGCAGAAGAAAAAACTCAAGCAGTATTACGCTTATTTGAAACAAGACATTACAAGAAATGAATTGTGGAATTCCATTCCACAAGAATTACTTGAATCAGTTATCAATAAAGAAATCACTAACAAGAGCATTGAAAATATTTTCGAAAAAATCGATTTGCAACTTGATTCAAAAAAGGTTGATGTAATAATTGGTGGTCCGCCTTGTCAGGCGTATTCACTTGTAGGCAGAAGCCGAGACCCAAACAGAATGAAAGGCGACAAAAGAAATTTTTTATTCCGCTACTATGCACAGTTTCTGATTCGTTACAAACCAAAATTCTTTGTCTTTGAAAATGTGTTGGGTTTGCTCACAGCCGGAAACGCAAAGTATCTGAATGAAATGTTGGAACTGTTTTCTGAAATCGGCTATTCAGCCGATTTTCAGGTTATGAATGCAGAAGAATATGGAGTGCTACAAAAAAGAAGAAGGGTAATCATCATCGGAAGAAAAGGAAAAGCAAAATTTGCTTTTCCAAAACTTGAAACGATGGAGAACAGTTGGCAAACAAAAAAGGATTTGTTCTTTGACTTGCCAACTCTCATTCCTGGACAAGAAATGCAGATTGCGAAATACACAAAAAAAATAAACGAGTATCTGCAAAAAACTGAAACACGAAACGGAATTGATTACACAACGCAACACATCACACGAAACCACAACGACAGAGATTTAGAAATTTATTCTCTTGCAATTGACAAATGGATAAATGAAAGACAGCGATTGAAATACAACGACATTCCAAAACAGTTGCAGACACACAAGAACACAGTTGCATTTCTTGACCGTTACAAAGTGGTTGACCCAACTGGACATTCACACACAGTTGTTGCACACATAAGCAAAGACGGACACTATTACATTTATCCTGACAAGAAACAGGTTCGTTCTATTTCGGTTCGTGAAGCGGCAAGGATTCAATCATTCCCTGATGATTATTTTTTTGAAGGCGGAAGAACAGCAGCTTTCAAACAAATTGGAAATGCAGTTCCACCGTTGATGGCTCAAAAAATTGCAATCTCTTTAAAACAATTTTTACTTAATAACTAACTCCACTTTTTGAAGTGAAAACCAATGAACCAAGAATTAATTCAGAAACTACGATATTCTTATACAGAGCAACTTGAGGCCCATTCGCTTCCATTGCCTCTGAAAGATTCGCTTCAACTCATTTCGGATTTTTTCGCAAGCAATACAACAAACAAACTTTGTTTGGTTTTTCCTTCAAAGGAATTTGCTGCACAATGGCTTTCTATTCCAACAGTTTTATTTCTCATTGAAAACGACTTTGCACATTTCAAAGGAGAAATCTTTGAATCATACCAGCAATATAAACCAGGCGAAAAACTTATTCTGAACAACATTGCAATCGTTGAGTGGTTGGGAATAAAATCAAACGGAGTTACTTTCAAAACAAAAGGAACTAAAGATTCTTCCGGTGCAGAAATTACAATCAGATTCTCTGATGTAATCATGTTGCAGAAAGCACCACCAAGCAGAAAAGTTTTATCCTCTCTCAAAACAGTTAAAGAAGCTTTGCCTTCAAGAAACATTACACCGACAGAAAAACTTTTGAATATTGATACTTACGGCAACAAAGAATTTATCAAGAATAAAATTTGCCTTGTAAGCAAATTCAAATCGTATGATGATTCAATTGCAGAAATTGCAATGAATCTTGCTTCTTTGCCGGAGTATTTTCAGGAAGGAAAGATTGATGAAAATGGAGCAGCCGACATAAACAGTCCATTACTCATTTCAAATAACCTTTCAACTCTTGCTTTGTATGTAACGCTTTCAGCAACTTCTATTTCCAAAATTATCATTGACGGTTTTG
Source organism: Bacteroidota bacterium (assembly GCA_031411675.1). Classification (GTDB taxonomy): domain Bacteria; phylum Bacteroidota; class Bacteroidia; order AKYH767-A; family OLB10; genus JANOXC01. The sequence goes on from JANOBN010000522.1 coordinate 2,833, forward strand.
CAACTATTCAGGAAGGAGGAACTGACTTTTCAGACATTGATGTAAAAAACATTCCGACAATTTTAATAACTGATTTATCAGAGATAGAAAGTTTTGAAACCATCGGCAACTTTGGTTTTGAGTTTTTCAATTTTACAAAAGAGAATTTGCAACTTGACACAACGGCAAACCTTTCTCCCTTTCATTCATTTGACAAGAAGTTGAGAAAATATATTGCGTTCAATCTTGTAAAGGAGATTTGTCAAAACGCAGAACTTGAAATCACGACACAGAAAATTCATTCCATTGAGAAAGATGAATCCAACAATGATTTGAACTCTCTGAAAATTTCTCTTATTCAACTCACTAATCTTGTTTCAAGAATTTCTCACCTACCAACTGCTGATGAAATTTCTGTTTTCAATTCTAAAATCAACAGCATTGAATCCTTGTTTCTTCGGAGTAGAATGTGGTTAGGCGATTCACACAAACCGATTGAAGAAAGTATTTCACTTCTCAAATCTGTAATTGAAAAATTTGCTTTAAGTCCATCTGAAAAATGTGCAAGGTTGAAAGTGTTGATGACTACAAAGCAATATGATTACATAATTTGCCCAACAGAAGAAGAAGCGAAAGCATTGAATGATTCACTTCCTACACTTCCATACACACACAGACCGAAAGTAATTTCCGTTGCTGATGTGAACGACAGTTTGCTTTCAAGCAAACCGATAAAAGGAATTCTAACAGGTTGGGCAAAGTCAAACAACATCAACAGAATTCTTTCTTCATTTCTTTTTTCAGAACTCACAGTTTTGTTCTACCATTTTGAAAACAAGTATTACAATTCATTGCAAAGAAGAAACAGGCAATATAGTGAGAACATCAAAGCAACGATAAACAGCAAAGGCATTCGTTCAGAAGGTGAATCAGAAAAAACAAAAAGTTTTTCTGATTTGTATTTAGGTGATGAAGTTGCTTCAACAACTTCTGAAAGTTCCTTTGACATTTTGGATTTTGAATTCAAATTGGACAACGCACAGTATTCAAAATACATAGCGAAGGGAAATATGATTGACAGTATCAAAGCAAAACGGATTGTCTTTGAAAGCGACTTTTTTATTTACACAACTGAATCGCATAAATATTTAGTCCTAAATGAATTGATTGAAAAACATGGTGCGAAAGCAAATCTCCACAGGAGAAAAGTTGAAGGAATGCAAACAGGTGATGTGATAGCATTGATAAATACCGACAGAGATATTTTGGTTGAGTTGGTTGAGAAGAACACCAACACCAAAGAATTAGCTTCTGTTAAACAATGGACAGAACTTTGGAAAAATCTTTTGAAAGAATACTATGCTTCAATAGGAAATGATTGCAAAAAATTAGTTGAGGACTTGCGGAAGAATGATTGTAAGAAGCATGAAGTTACAATCAGAACTTGGTTGCAAGACGAAAGCAGAATTGGTCCCGATGATAACGCTGACTTAATCAGCATTGCGTTACTGACAAACTCAAATCTTCTGAATGATAACATCAACACAGTAAGGGAAGCGATTAGAAAAATGACAGGTTGGAGAATGAAAGCATCTGACTTTATCACTGACAAAATCAAAGCACAGATTCATGAGTTTGCAGACAGTTCAATAATCAACAAGAAAATTTTGGTTGAAGGATTAGGAAGTGTAATCGTTTTGAAAGTTATTGAGGTTTCAAATGTGTGGGAGAATATTGATGTGAAATATGTAAACAGATTACTGCAAAAAGAAATTATCTAATGGCGAAACTATTACCACCATACATAGACAAGAATTGCAAAAGCACAGGTGAGAAAATGCTATTTGAAATTTTCAAGAACAGCCCTTTTACTAAAGATTGGATTGTGTTGCATTCACTTAACCTTTCTCAACACACGGTTCGGTTGTATGGTGAAATTGATTTTCTGATTTTAATTCCTGGCGGTGGAATTTTCGTGATGGAAGTAAAAGGCGGTGATGTAAAATGTATTGATGGAGTTTGGCACTACACAAACAAATTCAATGTTACAAATACAAGCAATGTGGGACCGTTCAACCAAGCAAGGGATGCAATGTTTTCTTTGCGTTCCGCAATTGAAAAAGAATTTGGCAGAGGACACAAGTTCACAAAAGTTTTATCCGGTTTTCTTTGTGCGTTCCCTCACATAAGTTTTGACAAACACAGTGTTGAATATGAGCCGTGGCAAATTCTTGATAAAGATTCAATGCAAAACGGAACAGAGAAATTCTTCAAGAATTTGGTTCAGCAGTTTACACAAAAGCACAGAGGGCAAAGATGGTTTTCAGAAAAAGATTCTTTACCAAATGCAAACGATTTGAATTTGTTGTGTGATTTTTTGAGAGGAGATTTTGAAAGAGTGCGAACAGTTAAAGAACGATTGACAGAGTTTGATAAAGAAGTAAAAAAATACACAGAGGAACAATACAGAATCCTTGATTCAATCCAACTCAATGACAGAAGTATTACGCAAGGAAGTGCCGGAACAGGAAAGACAATGATTGCACTTGAATCAGCAGTTAGAGCAGCAGCCAAAGGCAAAACAGTTTTTCTCACTTGCTACAACCGCTTAATTGGTGAGTGGATGCAAAAGCAAGTTGAAGAATGGAAAGACAAAATCACAGTTTCAAGTTTGCACAGTTTTTTGTTTGAGCAGTCAAAAGGATCTGACCACGATAGAACCCAAGACAGCAAGCAAGATTTTTACAGTAAGTATTTGCCGACATTGCTGAAGGACATTTATCAAAAAGGAATCAGCAAGAAGTTTGACAAGTTGATAGTTGATGAAGGACAGGACTTAATCAGAGAAGAATATTTGGGTTTGTTTGATTCAATGGTAGTAGGTGGTTTGGCAAATGGTAATTGGGAAATTTATGGCGACTTTGAAAGGCAAGCCATCTATGCACAGCTTTCAAAAATGGAAATGATTGACTTGCTCAAAAGTTCGGGACAACATTCAAATTTTCTATTGAAAATAAATTGCCGGAACACAAAACAAGTTGGAGAAGAAACTTCTTTGATTTCAGGATTTGAGAAGCCACCATTTTTACTTGAACATTTAGAAGGTATTCCGGTAGAATATCTTTTCTACAAAGACGAAGTAGAGCAAAAAAAATTATTAACAGAGCAGTTGAAAAAACTTTCTGAAAACAAACTGCCATTGCATGAATTGATAATTGTATCACCAAAAAAATTTGAGAACTCATGTTCAAATTTGTTTTCCGGTTTTACAATTAGAGAAATAAAAAACACAAGTGAGATTGCAGCCACACAAAATTTCTTTGGTTTTGCAACAGTGCAATCTTACAAGGGAATGGAAAGCAATTATGTTTTGATTTCAGACATTGAAGATTTAACAAGTGACGTTGCAAAGTCATTGTTGTATGTAGGCATGAGCAGAGCAAGATATGGTTTGATATTGCTTATTGCAGAATCAAAGCGAAACGATTACAGAGAACTTCTAAAAAGAAAACTCAATTAAAATGAGAAACGATATTCTGAAATTTATAAAAAGGGAATTGATTGGTCCCGACCCCGTGAAGCCACATATACAGGAGAACGGAGAAGAAATTTTAATTAACGAACCGCCACGGTTACGATATGGTGCAGGAATTTTATTTCCAAGAGCAGCAAATTTTGATAATGCCGATTCAACTTCTTCTGATGAAGATAAAGTTTTAGAAAAGATTGAAGAAGAAAAAAAGAATACTGATGACCCTGTAAAAGCGGAAGACAGCAAAGCACCAGTTGACATCAGTGAGGACTTTGAAGAAGAAATAGGTTTGGCAAATAGTTTTCTTCCGTCAGCAATGGGCTTCAGTTGTTTTTCACAAATTCCGAAAGACGGCTTTAAAGTGAACGCAAATGTTGCAGTTTATGAAATCAAAGAATATTCCTACACCAAAGAAGATGGAACAGTAATACCACGAAAAGCATATTACCGAATTCCATTAGACCAGGAATTTACTTTGAACGCAAATAAAATTCCTTTACAGTCAGGGAAATTCTTTGACAAAGTTTTGGTTGACAAAGACGGCAAAGAAATAAATCTGAAACTCAATATCAGAAACAGAACACACGGAGAAAGTTTAGG
>JANOBN010000523.1:0-18373 GCA_031411675.1 Bacteroidota bacterium
AACCAATAACTCAATAACGAATAATGAATAAGGAATATTGAATTATGAATTATGAAGTATTGAATTAACTCAATAAGTAAACAACCAATAACTCAATAACTATTAACCATTCACTTTTAACTAACAACTATTAACCAAAAGCCATGTCAGAAGAAAGAATAAACTCATCGCGGGCGCCGGAGCCGGTTGGATTGTATCCGCATGCAAGGAAAGTTGGTAATCTTTTATTTTTATCCGGTGTCGGGCCACGGGAACGCGGCACAAAAAAAATTCCCGGAGTGGAGCTGGATGATAAAGGGAACATCACTTCCTATAATATCGAGGAGCAATGTCATTCTGTATTTCGTAATATCCGCTACATTCTGGAAGAGGCAGGCAGCGGATGGGATCAGATTATTGACGTAACGGTTTTTCTGACGAACATGAAAGATGATTTTCCGATCTACAATAAAGTGTATGCAGAATATTTTAAAGACAATCAGCCTTGCAGAACTACTTTAGAAATAAATTGCCTGCCAACTCCTATTGCTATTGAGTTAAAAGTGATTGCAACAATTAGATAAGTTTATGGGAAAATTCCCAGTGCCTGATATGCAACACCTAATTTATTAATACCACAAACAAAAGCCGCAGTACGCAGGTCAGTTATTTTTTTGTTTTGCTTTTTGGCTTCACGGATTTCATTATACGCGAATATCATGGTTTCCTCTAAACCGGAACGTACATAATCTATTTCATCAGCTCCGTGAGTAAGCGTTTGTTTTTCCGTGGCTCCTAATGATTTTCCTGTGATGCGCTCCACTGCATTTACTAATTGCAATGTTGACATCTCCTGAAAGCGCTTTTCCATACGTCCGAAACGAACGTGTGAAAGATTTTTCAGCCATTCAAAATAAGATACGGTAACACCACCGGCATTTAAAAAAAGATCGGGTATGATCATTACTTTTTTCTCAATAAGAATTTCTTCCGCCTCCTTTGTTACCGGGCCATTAGCTCCTTCCGCAATTATTTTTGCTTTAATGCGTGGTGCATTTTCTTTGGTAATCTGATTTTCCAATGCTGCCGGAACGAGTATGTCGCAATCCACTTCTAATAAACTCATGCCATCCGTGTAATTCTTTGCTCCTGGAAAGTTTAATATAGAGCCACTTTGCTTGCGATGTGCAAATACTTCATCCACATTTAATCCGTTATCATTATATATTCCACCTTCTCTTTCTACAATGCCGATGATGATGCCACCACCCTCCATGAAAAACTTCGCTGCATAGAATCCAACATTACCCAGTCCTTGCACAATAATTCTTTTTCCATCAATGCCGGGCTTAAGTCCCAGTTCCTTTAAATCTTCTGCATTACTTAAAGCTTCCCGCACGCCAAAATAAACACCTTGTCCGGTGGCTTCTGTACGTCCTGCAATACCACCTTGTCCTAATGGTTTACCGGTTACACAACCTAAGGCATTCAGCTCTTCAAATTTAAATGTTGCATACGTATCGGCAATCCATGCCATTTCACGCGGACCGCTACCATAATCAGGTGCGGGCACATCAACAGAAGGGCCTATCATATTCTTTTTAATTAGTTCTGTTGTATAACGACGTGTCATACGCTCCAGTTGAGGAACCGTATATTTAGAAGGATTTATTTTAATGCCTCCTTTAGCACCACCGAATGGAAGATCAACAACGGCACATTTGAATGTCATTAATGTTGCTAATGCCTTTACTTCATCTTCATCAACAAACTCACTATACCGAATACCACCTTTCGTTGGACTATTATGCTGACTATGCTGCACCCGTATTCCTTCCACCACCTGAATTTTATTATCTACTTCCATTGGAAAGTAAAACTTATATACACTATTGCAGACTTTTATCTGCTGCAATAATCCCGGTTCGAAATTGGTAAAAGAGGCAGCCTTGTCGAAATAAGAAAGTACATCATTATAAAATGAAGTTCCATTATTGGGTTGAGTAGACATATTTTATTGTTTTTACTAATTAAATTAATTTTATTTCTGATTCAAAGAAAACCAATTATTCTATTTCGATTACAGCATTTATGTAATACTGCAAAATTAACCGCAAATTTGAAACTACAATGTTAAATTGACTTTTTTATTATTCCTTATGGAATTCCCGTTAATTAAATATAAGCATTAAGACCAATTCAGTATGTTGCCACAATGAAATACCTCAAAATAAACAATCTGTGCATAAGGTAGACAACATGCATTAAAAGAAGCATCCTTTACCATAATTTCTTACAATCAACTAAGTGTTGTTATTGGTTTAATACTCTGGCGTAACAGGCTTATTCTGTATAATTTCTTCTATCTTTTGTATTAATTCTGATGTAATTTTCGGCACTGCATCAAATGCTTTCAGGTTTTCCAGGAGTTGTTCTTTTTTACTAGCACCAAGGATCACTGAACTTACATTTGGGTTTTTCAAGCACCAGGCTATTGACAGAAGTGGTAATGTCATTCCGTATGTATCAGCAAGCACTTTGAGTTTTTTTACTTTTTCAATCTTTTCCTCATTCAACTGACGTTCGCGCAGCCACTCCATTCCCTGAATACTTAGTCGGGTATCGCCAGGATCATTCTCATTGTATTTTCCACTTAATAATCCTGATGCCAATGGCGACCAGATGGTTGTACCCATTCCCTGATAATTGAAACAATGCAGATATTCATTCTCCATTTTCTGCCTTTCAAAAAGGTTATACTGAGGTTGCTCCATTACGGGAGCTATCAGATGATTTTTCTCTGCTTCCAGATGTGCCTGAACAATTTCTGCCGCACTCCATTCGCTTGTTCCCCAATATAATATTTTCCCCTGTTGAATAAGTGTATTCATAGCATAAACAGTCTCGGCAATCGGGGTTTTTTTATCCGGACGATGGCAATAAAACAGGTCAATATAACTGACCTGCAGCCTCTTCAATGCTGACTCACATCCTTCTATAATATGCTTACGGCTTAATCCTGTCTGATTAGGCAGCTTTTCTTCAAAACCAAAAAACACCTTTGACGATACCATGTAGGAGCTCCTTGCCCAAGACTGCTGACTGAGTATCGATCCCAGCACTTCTTCACTTTTCCCTCTTGAATAGATCTCGGCATTGTCAAAAAAGTTGATGCCATTCTCGTAAGCAGTCTTTATCAAATCCTTAGCTGTCTGATCGCCAATCTGTTTACCAAAAGTAAGCCACGTGCCAAACGATAAAGCGCTGATTTGCACCCCTGATTTACCTAATCTCCTGTATTCCATTATAAGTTTTGTTGTTTAAAAATCCGTGCAAAGTTAAACAGTATGAGCCTTGCAGGATTAAAAGTAATCAAGTATATTTACTCTCCGCTTTTCCGTATTCACTTAGCACAAAACCAAAGCAATATATATAAATTATGAAAAAAACTACCATTTTACTATGCCTGCTACTTATTGCCAAAGCTGGGCATTCCCAGTTACTTCGCGGACAAGCGGCAATAAATGTTCATCCCAATGCTACTGAAGTAAGGATGGATGGCACCGGGACTCCGGCTTATTTGCATTTCAATGAAGGAAGTATTCGCTCTACGGCTGCAACTTTTGATGCATTACATACAGCCCTTTCAATGACGACTGATGATGTATTTACCGAAATTAAATCTGAAGTTGATGAAACAGGCATGCAACATCGACGACTGCAACAACACTACAAAGGAATTCCTGTAGAAACGGGAGAATATCTGATTCATGAAACAAAAGGTTCAACGATTGCAGCAAACGGTAAATATTACGCGAATCTGAATATAAATATTACACCATCATTTACAGAAAAACAAGCACTTGACATTGCATTGCAAACTATTCATGCTTCCAGATATATTTGGCAGGATGCGGCAGAAGAAGCAGAAGCAAGTCATCTTACTCAGGGCAAAAAAACTACCTGGTATCCAAAAGGTGAACTGGTAATTTTACCTTCATTAGGATATTCAAAAGCACAAACTACAGCATTATGCTGGAAGTTTGAAATCCGCTCACTGGAACCGTCGGGCCGATATTTTATATATATAAATGCCGCAACAGGCAAAGTGATGCACAATGAAAACCGTTTATGTGGTGTTGCCGTAACCGGATCAGGAAATACTTTTTACAACGGAACACGTTCTTTTACTACTGATAGTATTGGTGCAGCAAGTTATCGTTTGCGTGACAACACAAGAGCTTCCGGTGTACAAACTTACAATATGTTAAACGGAACCAATTATGGTGTAGCAGTTGACTTTACTGATACAGATAATATCTGGACATCAACTGCCAATCAGGATCATGCTGCACTGGATGCTCATTGGGGTGCACAACAGACTTATGACTATTATTTAACAGTGCATGGAAGAAACAGTTACAACAACACAGGTGGTGCTTTATTATCATACGTTCATTATTCTGCTTCTTATAATAATGCTTTCTGGGATGGCACACGTATGACTTATGGTGATGGCGATGGCGCTACTTTTTCACCGCTTACAGAGATGGATGTTTGTGGCCATGAGCTTACGCACGGTGTTACCGAATATTCATCAGGACTAATTTACAGTTATGAATCCGGTGCTATGAATGAAGGTTTCAGTGATATATTCGGAAAGACAATTGACTTTTTTGTAAATCCGATAACTGCCGACTGGCGTATTGGTGGTAAATGTTATACACCCGGAACAGCCAGTGATGCATTGCGCTATATGAATAACCCGAATGCTGCAGGTGATCCTGATACTTATCTGGGTACTAACTGGTATACCGGCGCAGGTGACAATGGTGGTGTGCATACTAATTCCGGAGTGTTAAACTACTGGTATTATCTTTTAGTGAATGGCGGAACAGGTACGAATGATGTTGGATTTAATTTTAACGTTGCCGGACTTGGTATTGCAAAAGCAAGAGCCATTGCTTATCGAACTAATTCATTTTATCTAACCAGTTCTTCTAATTATGCTGATGCAGGATTTTATTCTCTGAAAGCTGCATCAGATCTTTATGGTAACTGTTCACCGGAGGCACTATCCGTAAAAAATGCATGGGATGCTGTGGGTGTATTCGGACTGCAGTTAAATGCTGCCGCCACTGCTGCTGTTACAGGCGGAAGTTGTGTGGGTAATAACATTCAATTATCAGCATCCGGTGGAGTGATATTTGCATGGTCAGGACCAAACGGTTTTAATTCCCCATTGCAAAATCCGGTTATTTCAAATGCCTCGGCAGCAAATGCTGGAACATATATATGCAGCGTTACAGATGCCAATGGTTGCACAGGAACACCGAGTGTAAATGTTATTTTAAATGCGCCTCCAACCGTAAATGCAGGGAATGATGTGGCAACTTGTAACGGAGCAGCAGTAAATCTGAATGCATTAGGATCGGTGAGCGGCAGTGGTGGTAATAGTGGAATTAACACTACTCCATTATCTATACCTGACAGTCCTGCACCTGCTGTATTTTCCAATATCATAATAAGTGGCTCTATCAATGCAAGTGCTGTTACTTCAGTAATTATTGATAGCCTGACACATACATGGGATGGTGATCTTGATATCAGACTGGTAGCACCAAATGGCTCTGAAATTGTACTCAGCAGTAACAATGGAGGTTCAGGCGATAATTACGTAGGGACTACATTTACAACCGGCGCAGGTACTGCAATAACAGCGGGTGTTGCTCCTTTTACAGGAAGTTTTACTCCGGAGCAACCATTCAGTAATTTAACAGGAACGGCAAATGGCACCTGGAAATTAAAAATACAGGATGTTGCAGGTGCAGATGTTGGAACATTATTTAAATGGAGAATAACACTTGCTCCGAATGTAATTTCTTCCTATTCATGGTCTCCTGCTTCAGGATTATCCAATGCTTCTGTTGCAAATCCTGTTGCTACTGTTTCAGGAAGTGTAAATTATACTGTTACCGTTTCTGATGCACAAGGATGTACAGCTTCTGATAACATATTAATTTCTGCAAGTCAGTTTCAATTTTTATCCAATATAACTTCTGCCAGTTGTGGTGTGAGTAATGGAGCAATCAATCTTACCGTTTCAAATGGGAATGTTCCTTATTCTTATAACTGGTCAAATGGTGCTACAACAGAAGACATTAGTAGTGTTGCAGCAGGTTCTTATACAGTAACTGTTACTGATGCATCTTCTTGTTCCGGTTCTTCCACTTTTATTGTTCCAACTGCCGGAGGAGGAAGCCCTGCTACACCGGGTGCTATAAGTGGTGCAAGTGCAGCATGTGCTTCTCAAAATGGAGTTACTTATACTGTTGCATCAGTTGCAGGAGCTACAAGCTATAACTGGACATTACCTGCAAATACAACAGGCTCGTCCTCCACAAATAGTATTACTCTAAATTACGGAGCAGGATTTACCGGAGGCAACATTTGCGTGAGTGCAAGCAATGCATGCGGAACAAGTGATATCAGTTGTAAAGCAATTGCTCAAATTAATGCAGCCCCTGCAATACCGGTTGCAATTACAGGATCAACAGCAGCATGTGCAAATACAACGCAAACTTATTCCGTTGCTCCTGTTACTAATGCAACTATTTATAACTGGACTATTCCAACGAACACTTCAATAATCAGTGGTGCCGGAACCAACAGCATTGTTTTAAGTTTCAACGGATCATGGGTAAGCGGTACACTTCGGGTAAATGCCGGCAATTGTATTGCTAACAGTGGTAATAGAAGTATTTCCTTACGAGGAATACCGGCACAGCCCTCTACCATTACAGGCGATCGCTTTGCCGTTTGTCCGGGCTCAACACATCCTTATTCTGTCACTTCGGTATCAGGCGTAAGTTACGTGTGGACAGCTCCAGCAGGATCAGTAATTACAGGACAAGGAACTAATTCGGTAAGTATTAAATTTCCCACTCCTTTTGTATCAGGAGCGGTTAGTGTACTTGCACAAAATGCCTGTGGAAACAGTACTTTACGAACTATTACCGTAAGAAGTGTTCCTTCTTCACCGGGCACCATTAGTGGTCCGTTAAATAACAATTGCGCTAAGACAAATATCACATATTCTGTTGCAGCATCAACTACCGGTGCTACAGGATATATATGGACAGTGCCTGCATTTATGAGTATTGTAAGCGGACAAAACACGAATGCAATTGTGGTAAATTTTACGGGTACCGGAACGGGTAACATTACTGTTGTGGCAACTAATAGCTGTGGCAATAGTGCAGTACGGACTTTATCAAGTCTAACTACGCTTCCTGCACGTCCTGCTTCTATTTCAGGAGCAACTACTGTTTGTCAGAATCAATTGGGCGTTCCATATAGTGTTACATCACAAGTTGGAGTCACTTACAACTGGACATTACCTGCCGGGGCAACAGTGGCAAGCGGACAAAACACTTCTTCCATAACAGCTAATTGGGCAACAACTGCCGGTAATGTTTCAGTAGTCGCAAGCAATGCATGTGGCAATGCACAAAGTCGCACACTGGCTGTAACATTCAATTGCAGAGTGGCTGAAATGAGTAATACCTCTATTCTGTTATATCCTAACCCTGCATCACAAAGTGTTACTCTTACAGTTGAAAATGCATCAGCAGGAAATTACACTTATGAGCTTTGCGATATTCTTGGCAACATTGTAATCAAAGAAAATATCCTTTCAGAAAATACATTTATTGATGTAGCTGATTATGCAAAAGGTATATATATGATAAAAGTTATTGATGGTGACGGTAGTCAAAAAGCATTACGGTTGATTGTCCAATAATATTATAATACATAAAAAAAGGCGCTGAAGAAAACTCCGGCGCCTTTTTTTATTCCCTTTTATATCAGAATGTAATGTCTTTAATTACTTCATCTTTTCCACGCATTACTTTTACCTTTGTGGTATCTCCTTTCTTAAACTGACCGAGTGCTTTCATATAGCTCATCATATCTACCACATTAATATCGCCCAGTTGGACTACAATATCACCCTGTTTTAGTCCGGCAGCGGATGCAGGTTTCCCCTCTGTAATACCATCAATACGCATTCCTTTACCTTCAAATGCATAATCAGGAACAACGCCTAATGTTACCTTAAAACGAGGTGCATCATCATTACTTTCATCTTTTGTTTTAATGAAATCCAGTTTTCCTTTATCATCCATTCTGTGAATTAATTCTTCAATAAAATGTATAATTTTTATTTCGCCAGGATAATTTATAAGTGCCTCATCATCACTTGGTTTATGATAATCACTATGTGTTCCGCTGAAGAAATGCAAAACAGGAATATCCTTCAGATAAAAAGAGGTATGATCAGATGGCCCTATCCCGGAATCGGTTGTTTTAGTTTTAAGACTGTCCGTTTTTATATAACCAAAAGTAATTTTCCATGCTGCAGATGTTCCCGCTCCGGTAATAATGAGTACAGGATCTTCGGGCTTCAATCTACCAAGCATATCCATATTTATCATGTAGTTCATCCGTTCTAATGGTACAGTAGGATTCTTCACAAAATAATTGGACCCTAAAAGTCCTTTTTCTTCTCCGCTGAAAGCAATGAATAAATAATTATTCAATTTATCTTTTCCCGCACTTACAGTTCTTGCAATTTCAATTAACGCTGCCATTCCGCTTGCATTATCATCGGCCCCATTATGTATTGCTTTCTCCCCTCTGTATAATGATCCGTCATCACCATAACCAAGGTGATCATAATGCGCTCCTATAACAACTGTATAATCAGCATTATTATCAATATAACCAATTACATTATGTCCTGTTCCCTCTTCATGTACTAACTCAGTAGTTACATCCACTCTCCAACGACCGCCTTCCGATAACATACTTTTTGCTGCGCCCTTAACAAACACAACTGGAATTGCAGATGGTGTAATCCGGTTTTTATACTCTTGCTTTGGATCATCAATATCTTTATCATCGTTTATAAAAATAACGGCAACAGCTCCTTTTGCAATTGCTGAATCAATGCGTGTGCGCATATCTCCAACATCAGCATATTTTGAATGTGGACCGGCACCATCAGGCGCACCCAGTTGTATCAGAAAAACTTTGCCCTCCAGATTATTTAATGATGCGTAATCATTATAACCTAAAGAAGGTGCGCAAATGCCATAACCTACACGTGCCAGCTCACCACCTGCAGTACCCTTGGATGCATATGCCAACGGAAAAAAGTCATCCCCCAGTTTAAAATCAGTACCATTTATACGAAGTGCATTTCCGTTTCCTGCCTTCACCGATTTTGTAAATGGAAATTCCTGCAGGTAACCATTGGTTCCCATTTTTTTAAGACTTATGCTTTCGAATTGACTGACGATATAACTGTAAGCCATCTTCTCCCCTTTCGTTCCTGTTTCACGACCTTCCATTGAGTCGTTGGCAAGTGCAGAGATATGATGCTTTACATTTTTAAGCAATTGTTCATCCTGAGCCCGGGTTGTACTGAAGAACAATACCGGAATCAGCCATACTATTTTTTTCATGTTCACTTTTATTTGTTGTTGAATTTATTGAATATTGTCAAACTACTTTGTCATGCAGCTGTAAAATACTTTGATTTTATTTTGATGGCCTTTCAATTGATTTTTTTAAATCTTCATACATCAACTGACTTTGTTCGTGCAACTTCCACTTAAAAATAAAAAACAACGATCGCCACATAATATTATTTCCCCTTACGGTATTATTTGCAACCAGTTCCGTTTGGCTTCCTTTTGCTATAAAATACATGTCAATAGAATTTTTCAAAACTGCATTCTCCAGATCAAATGAATATTGCACATCAGGAATTATAGTGGTAATAGTCTCATTCATTTCATATTCCTGACCATCCTGTAATAAAACAAGTTTCCATGTGCTCCCTTTTTCCATTGCCTTCCCTTTCAATAATTTAAACGAACTATAGCCCGGCATCCATTCTTTCATCCTTGCAGTATCCATAAATACAGTATAACTTTTTGACGGAGTAGCATCTATTACTATTTTATTGGAATAAGTTACGGAAGGATTAAATAATCCAATGGCAAAAAAGATAACGAGTAATGCAAAAAGCAACAGAGCTATATACTTAAATATCTTCATTCAATGGTATTTTTTTTACAAAAGTAACTAATATCCGGAAAACAGGAATTTTGCTACTTTTACATAACACGGAATATGGAATATATAAAACACCTCTCTAAGGATAAAGTACTTGCCCCGGTTCTTAAAAAGCAAGATGCTGTGAAACTGGTTAAACGCAAGAATTTCTTTCATCATTTATGTGCTTCTATCATTTCGCAGCAATTGTCTGTAAAAGTTGCAAATGTCATTCATGGGCGATACCTGGATTTATACGGCGGTAAAGAGCCATGGCCGGAACAGGTGCTCAATACTCCGTTGGAAAAACTTCGCAGTGTCGGTTTTTCCAATGCAAAAGCCTCCTACATACATAACATTGCCCGCTTTGCCCAAGAATCAGGACTTGATGCTAAGAAAATGCATAAATTGGAAAACGAAGAGTTGATTGAATACCTGACACAGATAAAAGGTGTAGGCCGTTGGACAGCAGAAATGCAACTGATGTTTACTCTTGCACGTGAAGATGTTTTTGCTATTGATGATCTTGGTATTCAGCATGCCATGATTGGCTTGTATAAGTTAAAGACCAACGATAAAAAGAAACTGAAGCAGAAAATGCTGCAGATATCAGCAACATGGTCACCATACCGGACGTATGCTTGTTTGCATTTGTGGAAATGGAAAGACGGGGGAAATTCTAAATTTTAAATCCGATAGCTATCGGATCCAAATTTATATATGGCTCTTTTTCTCTGCGCCTTCTCTGCGCTTTCACTTTGCGCTCTTTGCGGTTAAAGAAAGTATGCTAATTCAAAGCCAGAAGTTAAAGCTTTTGATTAACCTCATAAAAAAATCTATTCTGTTTTTTCAACCACAACCGCTGTACCATAGGCAAGTACTTCTGTTAAGCCGCTCATCACATCATTGGCATCATAACGCATATTTATAATTGCATTGGCTCCAATGGCTTTACCATGCTCAATCATTAACTGCAAAGCCTCTTCTCTGGCCTTTTCACACAGCTCCGTATAAATGGCGCTTTTCCCTCCGAAAATGGTCATAAAACCACCGGCAAGATTACCCAATACACTTCTTGATCGAACCGTAATTCCCCGCACTAACCCCAATTGTTTTTTAACCTTAAACCCCTCCAAAGAAGTACTCGTAGTAATCAAAAGTGAATTATCCATTTTATCGTTTTTTAACTTATTAAAAAAAATCTGCTCACTATTTAATCCTAAACCCAATTTAGAATTTAGAATTTAGAATTCCTTTTATTCCGCTCTCATTTGCGGAAAGAATAAAACATCTTGTATAGAATTAGAGTTCGTCATGATCATTGTTAAACGATCAATACCAATTCCTAATCCTGCAGTTGGCGGCATTCCATATTCAATTGCACGAAGAAAATCTTCATCCAGTTGCATGGCTTCTTCATCACCCCGTTTTCCTAATTCCAGTTGTTCTTCAAAACGCAATCGCTGATCGATAGGATCATTCAATTCACTGAAAGCATTGCAGATTTCTTTTCCGTTACAGATGGCTTCAAATCGTTCCACCAGCCCGTGAGTGCTTCTGTGTTTCTTAGCAAGTGGTGACATCTCTAAAGGATAATCAGTAATAAATGTTGGTTGTATCAATTTTCCTTCACAGGTTTCGCCAAATATTTCATCAATCAATTTACCGCGCCCCATGGTGTTATCCACATGAATCTTTAATTGTCTGCAAACATCACGCATGCCCGCTTCATCCATATTGGAAATATCAATTCCGGTGAAATGCTGAATAGCTTCATACATTGTAAAACGTTTCCATGGACGTTTAAAATCAATCACATTTTCTCCTACAGTAACTTGCGTGGTACCGTGAATTGCAATTGCAACACGCTCCACCATTTCTTCCACAATGTCCATCATCCAGTAATAATCCTTGTACGCAACATACAATTCCATTTGCGTAAATTCCGGATTGTGAAAACGACTCATTCCTTCATTACGAAAATCTTTGGAGAACTCATAAACACCTTCAAATCCACCAACAATTAAACGTTTCAGATAAAGTTCATTGGCAATACGCATATATAAAGTCATGTCCAGCGTATTGTGATGTGTTTTAAACGGACGTGCAGCAGCTCCGCCATAAAGAGGCTGAAGAATAGGTGTCTCTACTTCCAGATATCCTTTTTCATTCAGGAATTCACGCATGCTGTTTACCAGACGTGTTCGTTTAACAAATGTATCTCTTACCTGAGGATTTACTATCAAATCAACATAACGCATTCTGTAACGCTGTTCCGGATCGGTGAATGCATCATAAATAACACCATCCTTTTCTTTTGCTATCGGTAAAGGATGCAATGACTTGGTTAATAATTTTAATTCACTAACGTGTACAGATATTTCTCCTGTTTTTGTACGAAAGACATAACCGGTAACACCAATGATGTCGCCGATGTCCAACAGTTTTTTATAAACCACATCATAAAGCGTTTTATCCTCACCCGGACAAATTTCATCACGTTTTATATATAACTGAATCCTGCCTTTTGCATCCTGTATCACAACAAAAGCGGCCTTACCCATATCCCGGACACTCATAATGCGCCCTGCAATTCCTATACTTTTAAAATCATCGGGACGAACATCAAATTGTTCTTTTATCTCTTCAGAATTGCTATTTACTTCAAATAATTCTGCCGGATAGGGATTCACTCCCATCTTAATAAGCTCTTCCAGCTTCTGACGACGCAATAATTCCTGTTCTGATAACATGGTTGACTTCTGTTGTATGGTTTCTTCTTCTGTTGAATTCATGATTGGTACTTTCACACTCCGGCTTTTCATTTCCGGCAGCCGGCAAAAGTATCTAAAATACCCATGAAAAAGGACTGTTGTTGCTAAGGCAATGCGTTTTTCAGTTCCTGATAACGATCACTGTAGGTTTTGCCACGCGGAGCACCTATTTCCTTCCATTTTTTATAGATCTCCTCCACCCTGTTTTCCGGGTTTGGGTGCGTGCTGAGAAATGCCAAAGGGCCCATCGTTTCACCGCTTTTAGCCATCTTTTCAAAAAAACGGGCCACGCCTCTGGGATCATATTCCGAATCTGCCAGATATTCCACGGATTTCATATCGGCTTCCGTTTCGTCATTTCTGCTGAAATTAAGGCTCAACAAGCTTCCTGCTGCGTCACCAATTACACTTTGACCTCCGGTAAAAACATTTATCACAACGCGAATACCGTAATTTTTAGTGAGTTGCTCAGTACTATGACGAAGATCAGCATGGGCAATTTCATGTCCGAGAACACCGGCAAGCTGGTCCTCACTATCCAGAAAACGGATCAGTCCGGTATAAACATATATATAACCTCCCGGGGTACAAAAAGCATTTAGAGTGGAGTTATCATCAATAATATTCACCTCCCAGGCAAATTCCTCGCGGTGAAGCAGATGATCAGATTTCAGTACTGCACCGGTAATTTGTTCCAGATAGCGGTAGGCTTCCGAATAATCTGTACGGGACAGAATAGGGAACTTATCCGGCTCTGCTGCCAGCAAATGACTGTATTGCATGCCCATTTTAACATCATCATCGGTTGAAAAAACATTAAAATCACCATCCTTGCTTCTGCAAGAGGAGAGGAGCAGTATAAAAAGGAAGAGGGAAGGAATTCTGGACATAATAACCGTTAACAACTTTCAAAAGTATCAAATGCCGGATTGCCGATAAAATTTATTTTTGCAAAGAATTAATTTACTGCTTTAAACCATTAAACACCTACTGCTTATGTTAATGAAAGAACACATTGCCGGCTTTACCAATCACATCATTGATGCCATGAAAATTGGTGATGGTTTTGCACCGAAAAATAAATCAGAAATCCGTAACGTACTGGTTACGGGACTTGGCGGCTCCGGCATTGGCGGCACTATTGTAGCACAGATATGCGACAATGAACTTAAAGTTCCTTTCGCAGTAAGTAAAGATTATTTTATTCCCGGATTTGTAAATCAGCATACTTTAGTTATTGCATCTTCTTACTCCGGCAATACAGAAGAAACATTACAGGCACTGGAAGCAGCACAAAAAAAGGGAGCATTAATTGTTTGTGTAACTTCCGGAGGAAAAGTACTGGAGATTGCGAAGAAGAATAACTATGATTATATATTAATTCCGGGTGGAATGCCTCCGCGTTCTGCTTTCGGATATTCAGCTACACAATTGTTTTATGTTTTACATCAATACGGATTGATTGGTAATTCCTTTGTGGCTCAGCTTAAAAATACTATTACGTTAATTAATACTGAAGAATCCGATATTATGGGTAACGCTGCTTCACTAGCAGAAAAATTAACCAATAAAATTACCGCTATTTACAGTACTGCATCTTATGAAGGTGTTGGAATTCGTTTCCGTCAGCAAATAAATGAAAACAGTAAAATGTTATGCTGGCATCATGTTTTTCCGGAGATGAATCATAATGAGTTGGTAGGCTGGACAACACCAAATGATGACATTGCTGTGGTATTTATGCGTAATAAAGATGATTATTCCCGTACACAAAAGAGAATGGATCTTTGCAGAGATATTTTTAAGAAACACACTCCGCACGTATTCGACATCTGGAGCAAAGGGGAATCACAACTGGAGCGTTCATTTTACCTGTTGCACTATGGAGATTGGATCAGCTGGTATATTTCAGAGATCAGAAATATTGACTGTACGGAAGTGAAGGTGATTGATTATCTGAAAGGTGAATTATCGAAATTATAAGTAAGAAATAATTTACAATAAAAAAGACAGACTTAAAGCAAGTCTGTCTTTTTTATTTAGGCCGGGCTTTACGATTTCCATCTGAATTACTGGACACTAAATCATTGTAATGCTGAATGAAATTTATAATGCATTTACCGGGATAAATATTTCATCTTCAGCAAGTATTGCTTCTCCCTTCATCCGCAATAAAATCTGCATGACCGTTACCACATCTTTAATGCAATATTTTTCTATTCGGGCAAGGTCATGCTCCTTCCAATACACTTCACCAACCTGACTTCCATCCATATCATCCTTCGGATTGGCAATATTAAATACGGAAGCAAGTAAGTTTAAGGGTGTGTAGTGTTTATAATCCCCGAACTTCCAAAGCTCCATTGTATCAAGATGATTTACTTCCCAGGGTTTTTTACCGCAGATTTGAAGCGGTGCCGGAATTTTTATTCCCTGTATCAGCATTCTCCGGCAGAGATAAGGAAAATCAAACTCCTTTCCATTGTGAGCGCACAAAACTATGTCATCATTAAATTCTTTAAGAAAAGAAATGAAGGAGACTAATAATTCCCTTTCATCATCTCCAAAAAAC
Organism: Bacteroidota bacterium; assembly: GCA_031411675.1. Taxonomy (GTDB): domain Bacteria; phylum Bacteroidota; class Bacteroidia; order AKYH767-A; family OLB10; genus JANOXC01. The sequence continues at coordinate 15,451 of JANOBN010000523.1, forward strand.
GAGTGTAAACGAAATTTACGCTCGCCATTTTTTACAGAGAGATAGCCTGCTGAAATACAGATTATTTTTCCAAATTCCGCATAAATACCGGCGCGTTCATAAAGAGTTGCATTTTGTTCTTCCTCCTTCCGTTTAAGGAATTCGGATTTACGCTGCCATTGCTTTTGTGTTTCGGCAGGAAGATCTGAATAGTGAGGATACTGAGGAACTGTTTCAATATCCAGGCATAATACTGTTTGAAGTGAAATGTGTTGTAGCATAAATTTATATATATAAGGTTAGAATTTATATATAAGATCAGAATTATCCGTATTCAATTTTTGAAACAGATAATGTAAATCAAGAACGATGGTGCAATAATACTAAAATCAACGAATCATCACACCCCGTAAATTAATCAGGGGGATGTTAGTGTAAAAATCTTCATTAATGGTTTCCGGAAGAAAAACATATTTCTTATCAAAAATATCTTTGTTGATGTAAAAACTTACCCAGTATTCATTATTTAATCCGGTTACTTTTTTCTGTATCGCCTCCACCTGCATGAAACTGTTAGCTTCAATAGTACCTAAATACTGACGAAGGACACTGGTTTTTACCGATTCACCCTGATAGGAGCCATATCCTTTTGAACTAACAATTACGTTGTCAATGGGTTCGTCTTTCAGGTTAAGAATATATACCTGCCACAATGCTTCTTCCGGGTTTTCATCATCAACAGATACAACAGGCACTATAGCAATTGCAACATCAGTAACCGGGGTTTGAGGGATGTCCTTTAACATTTTGCAAAGATAAAACTTAGACGATTAATTTCCTGAAATTTCGAAAGCTGACTTTAAAAATAGCGGAACATCTGTTAAATGTCCGTCATCTGTTTTCGGAGGGCGTTGATGACCTAATCTTACAATGATGATATTTTTATCCGGTACAACAATTACATATTGTCCGAGAATTCCCCGCATATAAAAAACCGAATGCCCCTCATAAGAAGTAAGCCACCAGTGATAACCGTAAATTTTATTTTCTTTCCCTTCATCAGTTATGGGCGCAGGTGATATAGAAGTTTTGACATAGTCAGCAGGAACAATTTGTTTACCAAACATATTCCCGTGATGCATATATAAAGCACCAATGCGGGCAAAGTCGCGGGCATTGGAATAAAAACAGCAATACGATTTCTCTCTTCCGTTTTCTTTATCCAGGCTCCACTCAGCATCGTTCATGGAATGTAAAGGCTTCCACAGTTTTTCAGAAGCATAATCACTCAGACTTTTTTCGGTTGCCTTTTCCAATATCAATCCTAACAATTCCGTATTTCCACTCTGATAAATAAACTCCTTCCCTGGCTCAATTAAAACCTTTTGATTAGTAGCTATACTATATAAATCAGTTCCATAATAGGCTTCTGTTGTAACTGATAATGGATTTGCATAAGCCTCATCCCAATCTAAACCGGAACTCATCATTAATAAATGACGAATGGTGATGTTTTGCTTTTTGCCTTCTTTGAATTCGGGGATATAGTCAGCAACAGGCTGGTCAAGACTTTTGATTTTACCTTCCTCCAATGCAATACCGGTTAACACACCAATAATACTTTTTGCCATGGAAAATGAATTCGACAACGACTTATCAGAATATCCTTCCCAGTATTTTTCAAAAAGTAAGGAATCATTTTTCAAAACCAAAAAGGCAACGCTTTTATATTGCTCCAGTTCCTTAATTAGGTAATCCGGAGCCTGCATTTTATTGTAGTTGCTGTGAAGCGGCCATTCAATTCCTTGTGCTGATGCAATTTTACGCTGGTGAAAAAGATCGTTATCATTTATATCCACAAAATTGTAAGCAAGTGCTTTATAGAGATAGGTTTTACCACTAAATAGAATATATATATTCAGCAGTAAAACCGGAATACCGATTATCCATAAAATTACCTTAAGGGCCTTTTTCATAACGATAAATTAGGTGCAGATATAACAGGGACTAAAACTTCTCCGTGTACCATGGTGCAATTAAAAACGGAGGCCATTGCGATAAGCATTTTACTCTTCACTTCTTCCATATCCAGTTCCCTTCCCAATTCCTTTTGCATGGAAGTAACTGCCTTGTCGGTAATTCCACAAGGAACAATATAGTTAAAGTAATCGAGATTAGTATTTACATTCAGTGCAAAGCCATGCATGGTTACCCAACGACTGCAACGAACACCGTACGCACAAATCTTTCTTGCTCTTGCCGGATTATCAGCATCCAGCCATACACCGGTGAGACCATCAATACGGCTGCCGGAAATTCCATATTCTGAAAGCATTATTATTACTGCTTCTTCCAGAAAACGAAGATATTTATGGATGTCATTAAAAAACTGATCCAGATCAAATACAGGGTAACCCACTAATTGCCCAGGGCCATGATAAGTAATATCACCACCACGATTGATGCGGTAAAAAGTAGCATTCTTTTTTTTCAGCCATACATCATTTACAAGCAGATGTTTCTCATGTCCGCTTTTACCTAACGTATAAACGTGAGGATGTTCACAGAAAATAAGATGATGTTCCGGTAATACTTGCTGTTCTGCGGGAACTTCCCTGTTCCGCATTTTACAATCAACGGCTTGCTGCAATAGTTGTTCCTGCAGATCCCAGCAATCTTTATAATCGATGGAGGCAACATCATGAAAAAAAACTGTATTTTGTACACTCATATATATTATCCGGCAAGTACAGGTTCTTCCACCCAATCGCCATGTTCTTTGATTAAATTTATCAGCGCCTCTACTGCCTGATCTGCTTCCACATTTCGCATCACCACTTCTCTTCCTTTATAGAGCGTGATCTTTCCCGGTCCGCTGCCTACATATCCATAATCAGCATCTGCCATTTCACCCGGGCCATTTACAATGCAACCCATAATACCA
>JANOBN010000524.1:0-3019 GCA_031411675.1 Bacteroidota bacterium
CTTTCAGACAGGACTTTAAAATCGTACTGCAAAATAACGCCGAAGCACAGCTTTTTGATTTAAATAATTGTGCTGTTACAGATAAAATAATAGTAGAGAAAGATACAGAAACACTGATAAATTGCATCAACTCATTCCATGGTGTTTATTTACTAAAGATTGAATCAAAATCCGGCATTTCCATGGTTAAAGTTTGCAGGATTCCCTAGTTGCAAGTTAAGTTAATATTAATTTAATAATGCACTGCTTTTAACACAAGCTTTAAACAACCTTAATATAGCGCGAATAATTTCTTAATTCTATAGCCGTAATCTTGTAAAAAAATAAAATAAAATGAAAAAGTTTTACATTTTAATCTTAATGGTATTAACTACCGGAATAGCATTTTCAAAAACACCGGCATTAATTCAGGAAATTGACTTTTCGATGCAGATAGACAGTCTGGATTCAGTTGTTTTTGATATGTCTAATTATGAGATAATTGGAAGTAAAATGAGGTTTCCAATATCCATTCAGTCAAATGACACCATCAATGCACTTGATTTTGAATTTAAATACAATATGGATAGTTTATTATTCGATTCCATCGTTGAATTAACGACCTACATTCAGCCCTTTTCCTATTTCAATGTAAATGATTCTACCTTCCGTTATACTTCATACAGTTTACAGGCTTACGATTTAAACATGCCTTTAATGAAAGTACAGTTTTTGAATCTATTGCCGCAAATGGCTGTAAATACGGTGAGTAATGTAAGAGCTTATTTGAATGGTTCTGAATGTCCGGTAAAAATTATTTTGCCTTTAGTTAGTGGTATTGACTCTTATGAAAACAATGATAAATCAGTATTGATTTATCCTAATCCAGCTTCCGGCTATTTAATAGTGAATTCAGAAAAGACATTCAATATTCAGGTAATTTCTTTAAGCTCCGGTGAAACTTTATCAGTACCAAAAACTAACCTTTCAAATGGCATTACAACAATTAACTTAGAAAATTTACCAGTGGGAGCCTATTTCTTAAAATTAACGAATTCAAATGGCATTTCTACATTTAAAAAATTCATCAAAGTAAATCCTTAAAACATTGCATTTTATTTTTTCGTTTATCCCTGAACCCCGGTTAGCAATGGCCGGGGTTTGTTTTTAAATGCTATACCCTGTATATCCACCTTTTAACTTTACTCTTCAAAATTCATCGGGCGGCCAAAGATTTCTTAAGTTATTTCTCAATGACTATTCAATCTCAATATCATATTGATGTAAAAGTCCTGAAATACCTGCTTGCGAAAATCTGGCCTTTTTAATGCGATTAACTTCCGGGTTTATAGAATAATTAAAAGAAGTGCGAAAATCAACTTTCTCTACTATGGTATTTTGAAAAGTTGCCTTTGTAAAATCACAATTGTCAAAAACAGAACCGGTAAAATCGGCACCGGTAAAATCCACTTCCTGAAATTGAGAATTCTTAAACTTCGCCTTCATCAATTTCACCTGAAAAAAGGAGGAATGATTCAAGTTACAATTATCAGGGCTGAATGATAAACCAAACTGGTTACAATCTTCAAAACGTAATCCCATCATTTTACAATCTCTGAATTGAATCTCCCTTAAAACTGATTTAACCAACTTTGCCAGACTTAAATTGCAATTATTGAATTCACAATCCGTAAAAATAAAACCAGACAAATTAGCGTTTGAAAAATCATTATTACGAAAAATACAATGACCATATTCTCCCTTTATTAAGGGCGCATCCACGTTAATAATTCTATCAAATACTTTACCTTCGATAAAAACCTGTTCCATATTTTTTGTCTAGTACTCTATTGAATTCCGATAATACGGGTTTGCTTTATAAAATGAACAAATGCCGTAATTTTGGAAAGAAAAAAATTATCATCCTTCATTAAGAACAGGCACCATGGTTTGATCGTTACTATTATTGTTTGCAGAAGAATAGGCAAAAGTTTGATTATTAATTTCCGCTTCTCTTGCCGATAATTCAGTAATCTCGTGATTCCATCCCGGAGGGCCAAAAATATACATCAGTTTATTCCGCCAGCCTGGGGCATTCTTAACATCTGCTATCATACTTCTCCATTCGTGAAAAAGGATATTGGTAATTTTAGTATCATCAATGTTCTTGGTTAGTCCATATACTACCTTTTCATTTTCTTCCTGATAGGTTCCAAATATGCGATCCCATATTATTAAAAACATGCCCATATTCCGGTCAATATATTGAGGATTGGAACCATGGTGTACCCGATGATTACTTGGTGTGGCAAATATTTTTTCCATCCAACCTAATTTGCCTATGGCTTCTGTATGAATAAAAAATCCCCATGCATTACAAATGGCATAAGCCAATAAAATATCAATAGCATGAAATCCTAAAATAGCTAATGGTATAAAATAGATAAAACGGTACAAAGGTTGAAAAACGGAAGAACGTATTGCAACGCTAAAATTCATTTTTTGAGAAGAGTGATGAGTGACATGTACAGCCCAGAATAAACGGACATTATGATCCACCCAGTGCAAGGCATAATAAGCCAGATCTTCTGCTAAAATTAAAGTCACCCACATCCAAAGAACAGATGACCATTCAATTATTGCAAATTGATTAAACCACTCCAAAACAAAATAAGTAACTCCTTTAAAAGCAAAGTCGAGAAGAAGATTTAAAAAAGTCATCAATACATTCCTAATGCTGTCCTTAAGGTCGTACCATTTGTATTGCCCTAATACGCTTATGGTGCTTTCTATAATTATTGCAGCAATAAAAATCCAGGTGGTATTTAAGTCAAACTCTTCTGCAGAATACATTTTATTAAAATTATTTATGCCGTTTTTAAAGTGTTTTTCTACGTAAAATTGACGGGTTTAAATATACCAAAACCGGACTTTCAAAAACACTCAGGTTTTCGGCGTTTATACAGACTCATTTGCATTTCATTTCGCAATGCATGTGGTGCCATCGATACAGGCATTCATTGACTTTGCTATACCGTTG
>JANOBN010000525.1:0-4813 GCA_031411675.1 Bacteroidota bacterium
TTTGATGATAAAATAGGTGACGTTATTGAAGGCAGGGGTTCCGGTAATTTGTCAATGAAGATTAATGATGCTGATGGTTTTTTGATGTTTGGAAATTATAATATAGATGCAGGACAGTATACCTTCACCTTACAGAATGTATTCAGTAAGCCGTTTACCATACAAAAAGGAGGCAGTATTTCCTGGACAGGCGACCCTTACAATGCTGATATTAATCTTTCTGCTATATATAGTAAGCTAAAGGTTGGTTTATATGACCTGTTACAGGACACTGCATCCGGCTATGCAAGACCTATGCCTGTTATCCTCAAATTAAATCTTAAGGAAAAACTCTTTAATCCGGTTATTAGTTTTGAAATTGAAGTTCCTAACGTGGATGCTGCAACAGAAAGCAGAATTAAAAGATATATTAATACTGATGAGGAGAAATTCAAACAAGCGGTATCACTGTTGTTATTAAGAAGGTTCAGTCCACCGGATGAGCTGGCTAACAGGCCATCACTCAATACTTCGTCTGCAGTAGGCCAAAACGCATATGAATTTGCCTCACAACAATTAAGTCAGTGGGCCTCACAAATTGCCAAAAACGTAGATGTTAACGTAAATTATAATCCGGGTAATTCATTAACTCAGGAAGAACTGGCACTGGCTTTATCAACTACTATTTTCAATGACAGAATAACACTGGAAGGCAACGTAAGTGCGGCAGGCAACAATACAGGAGCCACACAAAATACAAGTAGTATTGCGGGTGATTTCAGTGTAGAAGTAAAGGCAAGTAAAGATGGAAAAGTAAGACTGAAAGCATTTAACAGGTCTAATAATAACTCGCTCATCAACAACCTGAATTCGCAGTATACTCAGGGTATTGGTGTATTTTACCGCGAGGATTTTAATACGTTTGGTGATCTTTTCCGTAAATGGTTCCGCAGGTCACCATAGTGTGTTGTTTTTTTTGAATATATACGGATTTTTACCTGATTATATATTGGTATTTGCGCTGAAACAATTACAGGAATAATATATAATGACACCATCTGATCATTATATATTGAGAATTTAGAGGTAAAGAATTAAAAAATAACCACAAAAAGTTTGGAATATTAATATTTGGTTTATATTTGTTTCTGTAAAACCAAAACCACATGGCTAAGAAAGTAACAAAAAAAACCGGCGCAAAAAAAACAGCAACGTCAAAAGTCGTTAAAAAAGCTGTTAAAAAAGGCGCCAAAAAATCAGTAAAAAAAGTCGTTAAAAAGGCGACGAGTGCAAAAGGGGGAAAAAAGAAACCCGGACGTCCGCATGGCAGTAAATCTGCTTTATCTATTAATATCACGCAGTTCATTTTTGATACAGTTATGGGCAAAAAACGTTTTGTACATAATCGTGAAATTCTGGAGGCCTTTACTAAAAAATTCCCAAAACTTGATCGGGTGGAATTCGGAAGAAAGATATCCGTTTTGCTGGCTTCTTTAAAGAAACAGGGCAGATTAGCACTTTACAACGATGGTGGATACCGTAAAAATATGTATTGGGGTTCTCCAACCTGGATGACAGGCAAAAACATTAAGCCCGGATATAAATTTAAAGCTTAAAACCAACCTCAATAAAAGCAAAAAAGCCTCCTTATTAAGGGGGCTTTTTTTTGATAAAGTTAATGTACCATCCTTACTGATTGCCAATTTCGAAGGAAACTGGTAGCGAGGGCGGGAATCGAACCCGCCACCTCAGGGTTATGAATCCTGCGCTCTAACCACCTGAGCTACCTCGCCTTTTTAAATAATATGTGGTTTTTATGGGACGGCAAATGTATAAAAATTCAAATCTCTAAATGGCCTGATTTAATGTTTTTACAAGGTTTTCTTAAGAGGGGCTCAACCATTGGTTAAACAGCAAATATTTTAAAAAATGTTAATATGTTTTGTCAAAAAAAAATGTTGCATAGTTCATTATAATACCTTTTCTTTGTAAAAGAGGAAGGTCGGTAAACCTTTTTCTAACTGCTTATTCCGTCTATCTACCATTTATAACCTGCATTTGGCGGATTTTTTACGAAAAAAGGTAAAGTGTTAATTAGATTGATGCTTCTTCTTAATCGTATTTGCAGTTAAATGCTGAAAACCGGGTTGCCGATTCTTAAACTTAATTGTAAAAACTAATAATAATGAATAGAAAATTTACCACCAAATCTTTAGTATTAAGTGCCATATTATTGCTTACAGCATTGCCTGGTGCAAAAGCTCAGGTTAGCATTTATGATTTTGCACTAGCTTCTGAAGTTTACACAGAAATAGCAGGAGGTACTGTTTTAGCCACAGCTACAGCAGCCAGCGGGGCGGGTTCAATTGATGATATAATATTCAATATACCATCAGGTACATTGCCTTTTAATTTTAAGTTTGATAACGTCAACTATACCGGTTTAAATATAAGTAGTAATGGTTTTGTAACTTTCGGATCAACAGCACCTGCAGCAACCGGATCAGCTACAGGTTATACACCTATTTCAGCCGTCACAGCTTATTCAGGTGCTGCATCTGCCTTTGGAAGAAATCTTAACTCTTATTTTATTTCCGGCAATCCGGCCCAAACTGGTGAATTAAGATGGCAGGTAACGGGTGCAGCTCCGACCAGAAAATTCGTTATTCAGTATAAAAACTTTCGTCCGCAAAGCACAGGAACTGTATTTGGACAGGTGTTAAACTTCCAGATTCGATTATGTGAAACTACTAATGCTGTAGAAGTAGTTTATGGAAATTGCCCTATTTCAAGCACCGGTTCGGCGCAAGTTGGTTTAAGAGGACCTAACAATACCCAGTTTTTTAACCGTAAAGTAACGAGTGGTACCAATACATGGGCTACTTCGGTACCGGGAACAGTTAATAATGATGTTTGTGCCTATGCGTCCACTTTAATACCTGCAAATGGCACAGTATATCGTTATTTCCCGTCATTATGCCCTCCGGCACAAAATCTTGCAGCTACAAATGTCACTCAAACAACTGCTCAACTTATCTGGACTACCACCGGCGGCAGTGGCACATTTACAGTTGAATATGGTTTACCAGGATTTGTACAGGGCACCGGTATTATCACAACCGGTATAGCAACCAATAGTTTAAATATTTCAGGATTAACAGCTACTACAAATTACCAGTTTTATGTTCGTCAAAATTGCGGCGTAAATGGTAATAGTACTATTGCAGGTCCGGCAAACTTTAGCAGTGGAGGTTTAGGTGAAGATTGTTCGACTGCACAATTTGTTTCAGTTGCTAATGATACTCTTTCATGCAGCAGTACTGTAATATTTTCCGGGGTGTCACAAAACGGACCCAATGCGCAGTGTTCTGATGCAGTTGGAGGTAATGTTCCTAATGATGATCGTTGGGTAAAAATTATAGCCCCAAATACTTCTAACTCCATTGTGTTTAGCACAACTGCAACTGCCAGCCCCAACGATTGGGTGATGCAAGTATGGCGAGGATGTCCGGAATCAGGCGGCACTATGCTGGCTTGTAACGATGATTTTAATGGTAATTTTATGCCACGTATTGTTTTATGTCAAAATCAATACACCCCTAATGAAACGCTTTATGTTCGGATGTGGACCTATTCTCAGACATTAACTGGCTCTATGACCTTATGTGTTTTTAAGGGTGCTGAATGTCCGATTCCTCCTGTAAATGATGAGTGTAATACATCTATTTTAATTCCTGTAAGGCCTCCTTTAGGATGTCCGGGTGGCGCTTCGGTTTACACCACAAAATATGCTACAAAGAGCGGAGATGCTGCAACTTGTCAGGGTGTTAGTGGTATATATGATGTTTGGTTTAGATTTAACACCGCTAATTTTGATGATGTTACAGTAACCTTTACCCGTTTAACGGCTTTGAATTTAAAAGCTCAAGTTTTATTTGCCTGTGGTGATTTTGAAGTTGCATGTTGGAATCCCGGTGATGGTCCACACTTATTGAGTGGCCTTAATCCAAGTGCAGATTACGTATTAAGAGTTTGGTCAGATTCGCTTCAATGGGGAACCTTTAGTATCTGTATTTCTGATGTTTGTGCTAATCCAACGGCAACTATGGGTGGTGTTCAAAACATTTGCAGAGGGGATTCTATATTTCTGCCGGTTAATTTTACAGGAACTCCCCCTTGGACATTTACGTACACGGATGGAGTTACTAATTTCTCGATATTAACTTCTGCGAACCCTTATTATTTTGCAGTTGCTCCTACCACAACCCAAATATACACCCCGGTAAGTGTTCAGGATATCTCCTGTATAGGAACAGTCTCAGGAAGTTCAGTTGTAAACGTGGTGAGCAAACCGGTACTTTCTTCATTTACTCCAACTAATGGAATAGCCGGTACTGTTGTTACTCTTAAAGGAAGTGGATTTAGTAGTGTTATTTCAGTTAAGTTCAATAATGTATCCACCTCTGGCATTACAATACTTAATGATAGTACCATTACAGTTGCTGTGCCTGCGGGCGCTACAACCGGTCCTGTATCTGTGACAAATTTAAGCTGCACAATTCAGGATGGTATTTTTACCGTTGGTGCAAATAACAATTTCACGATCACTTTACGATTGTTTATTGAAGGGATGTATACAGGAAATGGAACAATGTCTCAAGGCGATGGTCTGGCTCCGTCGGTAGCTGATAGTGTTACATTAATTCTGTCTCATTCGATCGATAATGATGAAGGCGCCCGTACCGCGATTTCGGCGGTATGCGTCGAAATAGATAGGTTGGCTTAAAGTCACTGCACAGCGACCAATCTCATTGAGTTGCAAATCGGGGGCAGG
>JANOBN010000526.1:0-5603 GCA_031411675.1 Bacteroidota bacterium
TAACGGTAGATATGAGTCATGTCAGATATAGCAGTTGTATAACCTAATACCTGGGCTTTTAAACGCGGAGCTTTGTAAGAATACCCACCTTCTACAGAAGTTATGCGAACTGCTTCCAGATTATCAATTACTGCATTGTTGGTAGCAGGCGCAATAAAAGCATCATCAAAAAATGGAGCACGATCACCAAATGCACCATTCGCAAAAATATAATTACGACCATTAATTTTATAAGTTGCGCCGCCTTTTAACATGACATTTGTAAAGGACAGTACCTCAGATTTTCCGAAGGAGTTACCGGCAAAAACACCATTGCGGAAATTACCTGTTCTGGAAAGATCCGTTAAAGTAAATTGTGCGGCAACAAATGCATCAATATTTTTTCCCTTGTATTCCGGTTGTAGCCAAAATAGCGACTGATTTATGGTAGAGGAATAATTGTATCCATACTTTTCACCCTCAGTTACAATATTGTCAGGATTGTCTAAATTGTTTTGCGCCGCATCTATACCGGGTATAACACTTTGTTCAGCAAATTGATTTAAATCAACATAATAATCTGCGCCTAATAAATCATCCACCTCCCTGTAGTAGTCGGTCTTTTGGTTTTGGTAAGAAAGCCCTGCAGACAGCGAATAGTTATCAGTTAAAGTATTATTATATACAGTGTTGAATCCGAAATTATGATTGTCTTCTACTCTGTTTTCCACTATATAATTTGCACGAAAGCCTGTTACACCATTAATGGTTTCAATATGATTTGTGTTTGCCTCATATAATTTTGCCCAGTTGATTTGTAATAAGTCAGTATTATTTCTTATGGATGACTCCATTGTGGATTGCAATGCTGCAGCAGAAGCAGGATCATCTAAAGAAAATGGGGCGAAGGATGGAAGATTACGGTAATAGTCTCCACGCGGATTTGGGGCATTATACCAATTTAAACCACCGCGTTTTTCTTTTCCGAACTGATAGGAAACAGATGATTGCAATGTAGACTTATTATTTATTTGCCAGTCATGTTGCAGAATGGTAAGCGGCGTAAAAATATTATTTACACTGGAATTTCTTTTTTCACCATTCTGATATCCCCAGTTAGCATTGTAATAATTGCTGCCTGTAAGATCAAATGCTTCCTGCACTGCACTGGCAGATCTTCCGTTTATAGTGCTTACACCAAAATGAGTAAGACTGATAGAATGATGTCCTACTAGTTTTTCAACAGAAGCATAGTAACTCCACCCGTCATAAAATGTTCCGGGAATATATCCTTCTCCTGCCCAGCGTCTGGAGATGGATGCAGCAACTGCCCATCCGCCTTTCATAATACCACTTCCGAAAGTAGCCATAAGACGGTTTTCATAAGCTCGGTTTGCGGCAGAGTAGGTAATTTGTGTTTGTTTTCGTTGACGGGAAGCGCGGCTGTCAATATTAAATGACCCGCCAACACCACCGAAAGAATAATTGGAAGCCTTCATGCCATAAGCGGAAATCTGATTACGGGTAACATCATTCAAGCCACCCCATGCAAATACCGATCGGCCATTAACCAGGCTAACCATAGGTGCCCCGTTCATATAATTCATGAAATACTCATCTCCATAACCGCGCACATCGAAACGTGCTACACTAAAAGTGAAATTGGCTGCAGAGGCAAAAACATCTCTGGAGGCACCTAATGCACTGCTTACCGCGCCGCTTGAAGTTTCGGCAGCTTCGTTTTCTTCCAGTGAAACAGTGGGTAGCGTTTCTTCAAGTGGGGTCTTTCTTCCCTCCGGTAACAAAGCAAATTTACCCAAATCAACCAGCGCCTGTTTAGCGGTAATATGTTGATTAACAGTTATGTGATCTACCTCTTTAATTTCAAGCTCATACTCACCGAAGGGAATATCAGTGAAATTAAAAACTCCGGTAGCATCAGTAACTGCTTCATGCGTTGTTCCATTTAAGAACACTTTTGCATTTGCTATCGGATTGTTATAATCATCTGTAATAATACCTCTGATGTTTGCGTTTTGTGCATACGAACCAAGGCTCATACAAATAAGCATAAAAAAGAGGAGGAAGGGTAAGCGTATTTTCTTCATATTAACCATATTAATTGCCCCCTTAAAGAAAAAAGGGGGATGCAAATCTAAATTAATTTATAAGATAGAAGAGACCTATCTTAATAAAATGATGTTAAGACTCCATTATGTTGATTAAAATAAGTGCAGGAAGTATCAATTTGTTACGTTTGCACCCTTATTAACTCTATTTATGAAGAAAATAAATTTTTTAACTGGTCTTGCGCTCAGCGTAATCATTTCTCTTTCCTGCAGTGCACAGAAAAAGGAGTACAAAGTGGCATGTGTTGGTTTTTATAATCTTGAGAATTTATTTGATACGATCAATGAGCCGGAAGTGAATGATGAAGAATTTACTCCTGACGGGGCTAATCATTATACGCCGAAAGTATATTTGGATAAGCTTTCTAAACTGGAAACTGTGGTTTCTGACATTGGTAAAGAATTTAGTCCTGACGGTTTGGCTTTGATGGGTGTTGCAGAGGTGGAGAATATTACCGTACTGCAGGATCTTGTGAAGCAGCCATTGCTTAAAGATCGTAATTTACAAATTGTACATTATGATTCGCCTGATGAAAGAGGTATTGATGTAGGCTTATTATATAATCCAAAATACTTCAAACTAAAGCACAGTGAAAAATTATTTGTGGAAATAAAGAATGATGATGGCAGTGCGCGAAAGACTCGTGATATTATTTATATATATGGCTTACTCGATGGAGAACCCGTTCATGTTTTTGTTAATCACTGGCCGTCACGAAGAGGTGGTGAAGAAGCCAGCGCACCCAACAGAGCGATTGCAGCAGGAGTTGCACGTCAGAAAATAGATTCTATACAAAATGTAAATCCAACTGCAAAGGTTATTCTGATGGGTGACCTTAATGATGATCCTGTTAGTCCAAGCCTTACAATGGTATTAAAAGCAACTGGCGATACTTCATTAGCTGTTAATGGCAGATTGTTTAATCCATGGTTGCATTATTATCAGCAGGGTATTGGTACACTGGCTTATAATGATGCCTGGAATTTATTTGATCAGATTGTTTTTTCTTCTTCTTTCTTAAATAAGGATCAGAATGGATTGTTCTTTAAGGAAGCTAAAATTTACCGCAGGGAATTTATGGTACAACAGTCAGGGAGGTATAAAGGATATCCAAAACGAACTTACGATTTTAATAAATATATTGGAGGATATAGTGATCACTTCCCCACTTATATTGTTTTGCTAAAAGAGATAAAGAAATAGTTTATAGAAGATAGTGAATTGTAATAATTTTAATTTATTTAATTTCAACAGGATATTTATAATGCGGAGAATATTTTTGATAAGGTCATCAAGGAGTCTTATTATTTTGATTTTTCTTTTTTTCAACAGTTCTGCATTTGCACAGAACGAAGAAAATAAAACATGGCATTTGCAAAAGCCCGGTGGAGAATTTTACGGCATCTCTGCAACCACAGCATCTTGTCCATCTCCCCGCGCCAAGGTGATTGTGGCGGTTATTGACCTCGGTACAGATGTGATGCATCCTGATCTTAAGGATAACATCTGGATTAATGACGATGAAATACCGGGTAACGGAATTGATGATGATAATAACGGTTATATTGATGATGTAAACGGATGGAATTTTCTTGGTGGTAAAAACGGTAATGTTGACCATGAAACGATAGAATTAACAAGATTGTATCGTTTACCTAAAACGATGATGCCGGAAGGAATAAAGTACAAAACCATAAAGAAAAACTTTAAAAAAGAAAAGAAAAGAGCAGAGAAAAACGCGCGATGGGTACTGTCTGTTCGCAATGATTTTAATGAAATGGTGAAGAAGATCGGATCTGATACACCAACTGTGCAACAGGTTACCGCTTATGAAATGCATGGATTGGTAAGCAAATCGATAAAAAATTCGTTAGTGTATTCCATGAATAATGGAGTTAGCTATAAGAATTTTATGAAAAGTATTTATGAGGCCGCAGATGAAATGGACAGTCAATTAAAATATCATTTAAATCCTGATTATAATCCACGAAGTATTGTTGGTGATGATGTAAATAACTTGACGGAACATAATTATGGAAATAATGATGTAAAGGGTGGCATGTCTCTGCATGGTACGCATGTTGCCGGAATTATTGGTGCATTGCGAAATAATAATTTGGGTGGTGATGGTGTAACATCTTCTGTGCGACTAATGATTTTACGTACTGTGCCTGATGGTGATGAAAGAGATAAGGATGTTGCAAATGCAATTAGGTATGCAGCTGATAATGGAGCTAAAGTAATTAATATGAGTTTTGGAAAGGATTATTCCCCTGACCGTGATTTAGTAGAATCTGCAATTCAGTATGCCGCTTCAAAGGATGTGCTTTTTATTCATGCAGCAGGAAACGAAGCAAGAGACAATGATATTTATGAAAATTACCCAACAGCTTTTTTACGCACTGTAAATAGGAAGGAAAGCAACTGGATTGAAGTAGGTTCAAGCAACCGGGATGGTTCCGCTTCTTCTTTTTCTAACTATGGATTAAAAAGTGTTGATGTTTTTGCACCGGGTATGAATATATATTCTACTTTGCCTGACAGTACTTATGGTTTCGAAAGCGGCACCAGTATGGCTAGTCCTGTAGTAGCAGGTGTTGCCTGTATGATTAGAAGCTGTTATCCTGAACTCAATGCTGTGCAAGTGAAAATGGCAATATTGAAATCGGTGGAAAAGAACAACGAAATGATATTGTTGCCGGGTACCAGAAAGACATTAGTCCCGTTTTCTTCATTGAGTGTTACCGGTGGAATTGTAAATGCTCAAAAAGCGATGGAAATTGCTTCCGGAATGACAACCAGATAAGCCAATTATAATATGAGTTTAAAGTTGCATATCATTCGTCATGCTAAGGCATCGCAGCAGGATTATTTCCCCGGTGATTTTTTTCGAACGCTGGAGAAAACAGGTTATGCAGAAGCATCAAATATGGCCTCGTGGTTCATATCGCAAAGGAATAAACCGGAGCTGTTAATTACCAGCCCTGCAATAAGAGCTTATTCTACCTGTTTAATTTTTGCAGAGAAATTGTCATATCCAACCAATAAAATTATTTTGAACAGTAGCATATATGAGGCATCGTATCCAAATTTATTAAGAGTATTACACGAACTCGATAATAAAAAAACCGAGGTGGCGCTCTTCGGACATAACCCGGGTTTTACTGACTTGATTAATTATTTATGCGGACCAGTGATATTGAATCTTTCCACAGCAGGTATTGCAACAATGCAGTTAAACATCTTGTCGTGGCAGGAAGCAGGGGAGAATACCGGCAAATTGGTTGCATCTATAAAGCCTTGATGTTTTAGCTTACTTAGCGGTTTAAAATTCTTTTAGTTGGTGTATGATAATTTAGATAGTGGTTGGGTTTATTTGCCTTGTTTTATTTTTTCAAAAGGTGCCAAGGGCACACTTAATTTTAATCCGTGTTTGCTTAGCAGAATAACGAATGCGATTTTGTACTTAGGCAGAAAAAATTTTCTTTAATCCA
>JANOBN010000527.1:0-2971 GCA_031411675.1 Bacteroidota bacterium
AAATCATAAGAATGGGCTTTTTGACCGATTTCAGGGCA
Organism: Bacteroidota bacterium; assembly: GCA_031411675.1. GTDB lineage: Bacteria > Bacteroidota > Bacteroidia > AKYH767-A > OLB10 > JANOXC01. The sequence goes on from JANOBN010000527.1 coordinate 39, forward strand.
GGGGCACAGGGCTTGTGATTACCTCATTTTTTGTTTTAACATAGGTATCAATACCATTCATCAGACCAACGCATAATATCATGGTTCCCAGCACTAAATATCCTACCAGATTATAATGTCTCAATGGCGATGATGGCGTATCCTGCATAACGATCATGCCAGAGATTAAGGAAGCCAACCCGCCTGACAATTGCTGGATGGAGGAATTGACCCCCATAAAGGAACCCCGTTCGGCCATTTCAGGAACAGAAGTTATTAAAGCGGAATAGGAGATCATACGAGAAGTGATACCTATAAAAAGTAATGCATTTATGGTAATAACCTGCCACAAAGGGGTAATACCCAGATTGGTAAAAACAATAACCATTAATACGGATAAAATACTTCCACCTATAAAAAGGCGATATTTTCCTACCTGATCGCTTAATCTTCCAATAATTGGACCTGTAATTATCGCGCAAATTCCGGTAATCATAAATAATACAGGTAAATCTAATTCATTGATACCAACATTATTTACCAGATAGGCACTACTGAACGGCATCAACATAAAACCACCGGTAGTAAGCAAGGCAGTAGTTAAAAATCCACGCCGGTAAATTCGCTTTGACAAAGTACGCAGCAAGTGACTAATCGCTCTTTGATCTGTTTGAAGTTCAAGATGTTTGTTAACAGGCTTCATAAAACGGGCTATTGCTATAAAAAGCAAAATGGATAACCCTGTAATTAAGAGGAAAGGGGAGTGCCAGTCAAATATGCCGGCAAGATAAAGTCCAACCGGTATTCCTATAATCTGGCTTGCCGCAAACGCCATTTGAACGAAGCCCATAACGCGTCCTCTTATTTCAAGAGCAAAAAGATCAGAAATGATGGCATAAGATACCGAGGCAATCACACCACCGAAAATTCCGGTAACAATTCTTGCCGCTAAAAGCAGTGTATACGTGTTAGCAATGCCACAACAAAAGGTTCCAATAATAAATCCACTATAAAAGAATAGTAAAATCTTTTTTCTGTCATACTTATCAGCAAATCCAGCCGACAAAAATCCGGAAATACCGGCACTGAATGCGTAGCACGAAACCACTAGCCCGAATTGGGAAGGAGTAATGCTCATAATCCGCATTAACTGGGCACCCAATGGCGACAATACCATAAAGTCCAGCACTACAGTGAATTGTAATATGGCAAGTACAGCTATAACAAATACCTGGTAACGGGAGAAAATACGTTTTGAAGACATGAATGAATTAACACGAATAGTGAAAGAAAGGGGCGAAGATAAAGTAAATGAAGAGAAGGAAAGTCGGCCAGCTGACGTGCCCTATTTATTGGCATCAAGCAGGAAGGTAAATAATTGTTTTGTGCATTTACTAGGTGCGTAATATTCAATACTGTTATCTTTGCGGCTCAATTATTTTTGTGTCATCTTCCTCTGCGCATAGTCGCATAACAGCCGCCGGTTTACTGGTTACACTGGGTATCATTTATGGTGATATCGGTACTTCACCGCTTTATGTAATGAAGGCAATTGTTGGCGATCGTCCGGTTTCGGAAATTTTGGTGCTTGGTGGCATCAGTGGTATCTTCTGGACACTCACTCTTCAAACAACTATTAAATATGTAATACTTACCCTTCGTGCTGACAACAAAGGGGAAGGAGGAATTTTCTCTTTATATGCTTTGGTAAGAAGAACAAAAAGGAAGTGGTTGGTATTTCCGGCAATCATTGGCGGAAGTGCGCTGCTGGCAGATAGCATCATAACACCTCCCATTTCAGTTTCATCAGCCATTGAAGGATTAAATGCTATTGATCCCGGTATCGTTACATTGCCTATTGTGATTGGTATTTTATTTTTCTTGTTTATTATTCAACGATTTGGTTCTTCGTTTATCGGAAAATCATTCGGACCCATGATGCTCATCTGGTTTTCGATGATTGGGTTCTTAGGATTGGTTTCTGTTTTCAATAACCCAGTGGTGTTTAAAGCAATAAATCCTGCATATGCTTACCATCTTTTACATGATTATCCGGAAGGCTTCTGGTTGCTGGGTGCTGTTTTTCTTTGTACCACAGGTGCAGAAGCATTATATAGTGATTTAGGGCATTGCGGAAGGAAAAATATTCGTATCAGCTGGATATTTGTGAAAGCGACTTTGCTGTTAAACTACTTCGGACAAGCAGCTTTTTTAATGCAGCATGAGGGTAGTACAATGCCTTCAGCAAATCCGTTCTTTTCATTAATGGCAGATTGGTTTCTTCCTGTAGGAATTATTATTTCAACGGTTGCAGCTGTAGTAGCCAGTCAAGCATTGATAAGTGGGTCGTTTACATTAATCAATGAAGCCATCCGCCTTAACTTCTGGCCAAAAGTAAAAGTGGTATATCCTTCCGATATCCGCGGACAATTATATATTCCTTCCGTTAACTGGTGGATGCTTATTGGCTGTTTGGGAGTAACCATATTTTTCAGAGAGTCTTCCAATATGGAAGCTGCTTACGGACTTGCTATCATTCTGACGATGATAATGACTACGCTTTTATTATCTTATTATTTGTATTTGAATAAGTATCCGTTAGCATTCGTGCTGGCCGTTTTCTTTATATATATAAGTATTGAGTTTGGATTTTTAATTGCTAACCTGAGTAAGTTTTCTCACGGTGGCTGGGTTACTTTATTGATAGGGTTCCTTTTAACAAGTCTGATGTGGGTATTATATGAATCACGTAAAATCAGAAACCGTCTGGTAGAGTTTATTGATTTAAAAGATTATCTGCCAATGCTTGATGCATTGAGCAAGGATACTGATATTCCGAAATATTCTACCCATCTTGTTTATCTTACCAGTGCAAATTATCCTGATCAGATTGAAGAAAAGATTATGTATTCTATTCTGCAAAAATTACCTAAGCGCGCAGATATTTATTGGTT
>JANOBN010000528.1:0-2154 GCA_031411675.1 Bacteroidota bacterium
AACCATTTTTTCTGGAAGAAACCATGATGCTGCCATTCGCTGCAATTAAACATTCGCAGGTAGTAACTGAAACATCAGGAATTTTATCATCCACATTATATATATGAGGAAACTCACATTCAGTAAGGAGATTGGATATACCTTCATCACTGCATAAAACAGTATTCCATTTATATTGCTCTGCAAGATTAAGAAGGCCTTCCACGAATTCCAGCTCATTTTCACAAAGTATGAACTTCCCTCCCGCCGCTATAAAATGATCAGCAAAAACTATAACAGGATCTTCATCACTATGATTATATACTGAAGCAGTATGATCTAAATGAGGAAAAGGGTCAGCACTTTTAGTAAGTAATGCAGCCCTGATTTTCTTCAGGACTTTTTCACGTGTGGTGCTTTCCTCCATCTTTATGATACGATATCAGTACTTTCTTTAGCCGGTGTATTCTCCTGCTTCCGTTCATCCGGTGCTTTTTTTTCTCCATCACCATTCAGCCATGTTTGATTAACCGGAACAGGACCTCCCAGTTCTTCTTTCTCATACTTACGCTTACCAAATATAGCTTCCAGATCTTCTTTAAAAATAACCTCTTTATCCAGCAAAGTTGTTGCAAGTATATCCAGTTCCTTTCTATGTCCACGAAGAACTACCAGCGTGCGTTGATAGGCCTCTTCAATCATCTTGCTTACTTCTTCATCAATGGTTCGCGCAGTTTGTTCACTATATGGCTTTGTAAAAGTGTAATCCTGCTGACCGGAACTGTCATAAAAACTAACGTTACCGATTTTATCATTTAACCCGAATACAGCAACGGCTGCATATGCCTGCTTTGTAATTTTTTCGAGGTCACTTAATGCACCGGTTGAAATTGCCCCGAATACAATAGCCTCTGCAGCTCTTCCACCCAAGGCCGCACACATCTCATCCATAATCTGTTCACGAGTTGTTATCTGTCTTTCTTCAGGCAGATACCATGCAGCGCCTAAAGAGTTTCCTCTTGGAACAATAGTAACTTTAACCAGGGGTGATGTGTGTTCGAGCAACCAGCTTATTGCAGCATGACCTGATTCATGATAAGCAATCACTTTCTTTTCGTGAGATGAAATTATTTTATTCTTCTTCTCCAGACCACCGATAATTCTGTCCACTGCATCAAGAAAATCTTGCTTACCAATTGATGTTTTATTTTTTCTTGCAGCAATTAAGGCAGCTTCGTTACAAAGGTTAGCGATATCTGCTCCGCTAAAACCCGGTGTTTGTCGTGCAAGAAAATCAAGATCGATTGTATCATCGAGCTTTAATGGTTTTGAGTGAACGATAAATATTTCTTTCCTTCCATTAAGGTCAGGCAGTTCTACATAAATCTGGCGGTCAAATCTGCCAGGACGTAATAAAGCGCGGTCAAGAATATCAGCACGATTGGTGGCTGCTATAATTATTACACCTGTATTACTACCAAAACCATCCATCTCTGTTAAGAGTTGATTCAAGGTACTTTCTCTTTCATCATTGGCACTAAAAGAAGGGGATTTCCCACGAGCACGGCCAATGGCATCAATTTCATCAATAAATATAATACTCGGTGCTTTCTCTTTTGCCTGACGGAAAAGATCTCGAACCCTTGAGGCTCCAACACCAACAAACATCTCCACAAAATCAGAACCACTCAAAGAAAAGAAAGGCACCTGAGCTTCACCGGCAACTGCCTTCGCCAATAGAGTTTTACCTGTTCCGGGAGGGCCTACTAACAAGGCACCACGCGGAATTTTACCTCCAAGCTGAGTATACTTTTTAGGGTTTTTCAGAAAATCCACAATCTCCATTACCTCCACTTTTGCTTCCTGAAGGCCCGCTACATCGTTGAATGTTACCTTAACATGCATGTCTTTATCAAATAAAGTAGCCTTCGATTTGCCAATATTAAAAATTTGTCCGCCGCCCGGTCCGGAGCCACCCATACGTCGGATAATAAACATATATAAAACAACTAAGAGTATAATTGGAAACAATATACCGGTAAGCCAGTCCCAGGAACTACCTTCATTAGGACTGTAAATGGGTTTGAGCCGCTGGTCTTCCGGGGTCTCCTTCTGAACTTCCTGCAGATCTTTTTCAAAAGTGGCTACATCGCCTATAGTAAATTTATAATGAGG
>JANOBN010000529.1:0-1504 GCA_031411675.1 Bacteroidota bacterium
TCAATCAGGTAACTAAAGCTGGTCACAAAATTTAAAATCTATTTATAAGAACTTTCCCCAACTCCCCCTTTTGGGGGTCGGGGGGGGTGTTTTAAAAATGCCAACCCAATATCGCCATCGCTGTTACCAGCAGTAGTTCCCTGATTGGACCCTGTTGCGTCGCACTCTTGTACGGCATCAATTCTATTCAGCTCAACAGCGATTTGTAATTGATGTGTTAGTACAATTGTAAAATTAAAAAACAAATGCCCGGCCTCCCCTCTCTCTTTAGGAGAGGGGAACGAGGGGGTGAGGTTAATATGTTCATAGTAAAATACATAAAAGAAATTTTCAGTGCAATCAAATCATTGCTCGTCGGCATGCGCCGGACGGGTTATTATTTTACGCATCACAAAGAGATCATTACGCAGCAATATCCCGATAACAGGGAAACATTGAATCTTCCTGAAAGGTTTAAAGGAGAAGTTGTAATGCCTCATGATGAAAACAATGAACATCGTTGTACGGGCTGTACTGCCTGCGAACTTGCCTGTCCGAATGGAACGATTAAAGTAGTAACAAAATTCGACATCACACCCGAAGGAAAAAAGAAAAAAGCAATTGATAAATTAGTATATCATTTGGAATTATGTACGATGTGTAATTTATGTATCATCGCCTGTCCATCTGATGCAATTGTAATGGCGCAAACATTTGAACACAGTGTATTTGACCGGAGTAAACTAACCAAAATATTAAATAATCCCGATTCAAAGATCATGGACGGGGTGGAGTAGGGATTATGAATTTTGAATGATGAATTATAAATGAGCGGATCAACCATTATATTTTATTTATTAGCGGCATTTACTTTGGTGAATGCAGTACTTGCTGTAAGTACAAGACAGATCTTCCGGGCTGCCATCTTCTTGTTATTTACTTTGATCGGTATTGCGGGATTATATTTCTGGATGCAGTATGAATTTATTGCTGCAGTGCAGATCGTAGTGTATGTTGGCGGTATTACCGTATTGATCATCTTTTCTATTTTCTTAACGCAACAGGCAGGCGATCTTTTACCAAAACCGACGATCAGCAGGCAATTGTTTGCTGCGCTGGCAGCATGCTGTGGTTTTGCACTGACCTTGCTGCAGATCTATCAATATTCATTTACCGGCGATGAATCTCAACCAATAAAACCAGGTGTAGTTAATATCGGTAATCAAATGCTCGGTGTGAATGACGGCGGGTATGCATTACCTTTTGAAGTAGTGAGTATTTTATTATTAGCTGCGTTGATCGGTTGCATTGTGATTGCCATGCGAAGTAAACCAGCAACAACATGATGGAACCCGGTTTATACCATATATTATTTATAAGCGCCGCACTGTTCTTCATCGGTGTGTTTGGTTTCTTTACCAGGAGAAACCTGATCACCATGCTTATGAGCATTGAATTAATATTGAACAGTGTTAATCTGAATTTTATTGCTTTCAATAAGTATCTCTGGCCAAACAGGCTGGAC
>JANOBN010000530.1:0-3071 GCA_031411675.1 Bacteroidota bacterium
TTTCAGCAGGTAGCAAGTGCTGAAACAAATTCCTCCAAATTACATTACCACTACTGTCAACTTTAGCAATACTGGTTGATGAAAATCCAGCAACAGGCAATGTGCTATATGCAAAATAAATATCTTTTGTTGATGTATCAATTGAAACCTTTACAAAATCATAAAAATAGAAATAAGAAGAATCCATTGTAACATTCCATTTTTCCTGACCTGTAACAGCATCATATTGTATAAGGATTGCCTCTGCTCGATTAGTGACAGGGTTAACAATATTGCCTGCAACATAAACATGCCCAGCATTATCAACATCTATGTCACTAGGGAAGGCCGGTGATCCGGGTAATGCATGCTTTTTAATAGTCCATAAAGTATCCCCTGTTTGCGTTTCAAAACCGCAAGTGAAAATAAATTGATCTGTTGTCGAATTAGTATTACATAAGGCAGTGATAAATAAATTTCCTGACTGATCTACAACAGCTTCTCTTACTCTCTCATCATCAGGTGATGCATCAACTGTGGTTTTCCATGCAATACTATCGATATTAATTGCCTTTGCAGCATAGAGCATAACATTCAAAGGACTTAATACAGCAAATGCACCTGCATAATAAATACTAATTCCAAAATTTTTCATCCTATATTGATAAGAAGCACTAAATCCCGGAGAAATGCTATCAATACTTAAAGAATCAATAAGCATTCCATTTAAATTATATTGATATAAACTCGGGAATAATCTTGTCTGCAAATAATATCTATCATCAATTAATAACGATGACTCACCCCAGTTGTAAAGACTATCGTCCTCTGATACCCATAATTGATTTCCATTAGAATCATATTTTATAATTGCATTATCAGCATATGCTGTTTGATCATTGACAATACCTAAGGTATATATATTATCTGCTGAATCCGTTTCGATACTTAATATCTTTCCGTCATCAAGAAATGCTCCAGCATAAGATCTTTCCCATTTAAGATTTCCATTTTGATCATAACTCGTTGTGCCTATGGCAGAATTGCCTCCACTAAAATTAAATTTCCATCCATTAATAATGTCGCCATTGGAAAGAAACATGAGTTGATCTCTATCCGTTACACTATAATTTAGCGGGTCGTTCAATGGTCTATGAATAACCGACCACTCTTTCACAATCTGTGCTGGTGAATTGCTTATATTAAATAATAATAGAAATAAACAGCTTATAAGATGTCTCATTAATAGTAAATTAATATTTGATAATTTGTAATTCCAGATTGATAATCCTTAATATTGCCTCTAAACTGAACAGAAACTCTATTAACGTCATCATTCTGTACATTCAAGCATTTAGTATCAGTAATATACTCGCCATTAGTAAACTTTGCTATTACAGAAATATAAAGATCAGTACCCTTAGGAACTGCTGATGTCCCAATAACTAGTTTCTTGTAAACCTCATACCTGTTTGAACTAGTTAAAGTAAGATTTTGAATCAAGGTTGGTGCCGGGGAAATTGGCAATGAACATGTTGTTGATGATGATGAATATGAAGCTTCAAATTCCACATAATTATCAACAGCATTAACAGTAGTATTACTAAAAACTCCTACCGTAACAACGTTATTCTTCCAAAAATTATAGATTTCACTAAAATTGGTTGTGGCTACATACTTCATGGCATCAGTAAGTTGTCCATCGAAAACTGCCTTACCGGTTTCACAAAACTCACACCCACAAGCTTCAAATAATTCCTCCTTATCAATATTAGCTGAAACTGAGCAATATTCATTAGGATAATCACCTTCCATATCATAGTGAATTGTCATATCAGGAGAGCTTGTATACCAAAGACCTTTTGCCCATGGAACGGAAAAATATACTGGTCGGTTTCCGGTTACCCCGGGCCGATATAATCTATACACTCCTCCGCTAGCTAGTCCATATCTCATTATTTTTTGAGGAAATTCAGTCAATCTTTCAGATTGAAATTCTGACCCACACAATGTCAATACATCTCCCGCAAGACTTACATCAAAAACACCGTTATTAGCGCTAGAAAAATGTTCAAAATCATGTATAGGATGTTGAACTTTCTTAATAGACATGATCGTGTCAGTATTGTATTGATTACATTCGTAATAGTCCAAGCCGTTTAATTTGGTTAAAATGGCATAATTGCCCTCAACAGAATTAATGTAGGTCAGAGGTTGTATAAGTACACCATAGATACATCGATCCAATTCGCCAAACAAAGGATCTCCATTATAATGTTTATTAGTAATCCTCACCTCCCAATTATTAACGTTGCAATTAGAATGTGTGAAAGGCAAGTAATTAGAATTGAAGGGACAAAACTCACAAGGCTCTTTGCCGTTAGCAATTGCACTAAGAGCGGTACAATTTGTAATCCAAACTGCAGGATAATAAATAGGAGTTGGAAGTAGATTAACAAACCATGCGCGATTAGCATAAACCTCGTCCTGAGAAATAAGACCGTCTTCGCATGAAAGACAAAATAATGGCCATTCTTCTTGAAAAGAATAGTAACCTATTCTTGGATTTTCATTTATTGGATCATCCTTTAATGAATCATAATTCATAATAACAATCTGTGGGGAAAAACCAATGGCATCAAGTTCGTTAAGTGACGCTTCAATATTTTCTCCTTCATACAATTCGCCTAAGTAAGTCTCTATAAATTCATTCATTCTTGGTATCAAATCAATATGCTTTTCTTCATTATATAAATTTAATAAATTCCGATAATACATATGATAATAACTGTCAATGCAATAATTAATTGTACTATAATAAAACTCTTCAACATTGGTATCTGTTGAAATCTCGATCAAGCCAATTGCTAAAATACTTAAATGTTTATTAACTACAGCTGTATCGAATGGGTTATTCTCCTGACCAACTGCATTAGTTTTAAAGAAACAAGTTAAAACAATAATTAATAAAAGAGTTGCTCTTGTGAAATTTTTTCGAATAAAAACTAGAATATTTAAGGTTGTTTTCATGGTGGTTTCTTTTTTCTTTTAACAAAGGTAAGGATTTAGAAAACATAAAAGAAAAATTGGAC